>CALLKF010000059.1 GCA_938008535.1 uncultured Saprospirales bacterium
AAACGACCAATTTTTTACTTAAAAAAAAAATTACTTCTGAATTTCGCTTGTTGTTTATAAAAACGGCAACTTCACTACTTTTGCTTTCAATAATTTTCCGCGAATATCAATAAATATTTCTGAGTCGGTATTTGTGTATGCAATATCAACATAACCTAAACCAACACCATAGCCAAGCGTTGGTGATTGCGTGCCTGAAGTGACGATACCAATTTCATTTCCTTGTTCGGCTTTTATCAAATAACCGTGTCGCGGAATGCCTCTGTCAACCATTACAAAACTAACCAGCTTGCGGTGCAAGCCATCTGCTTTTTGTTTTAATAAAATATCTTTTGCAATAAATTCTTTATTGAATTTGGTGACCCAACTCAAACCTGCTTCTAATGGTGAAGTTGTATCGTCGATATCATTTCCATACAAACAAAAACCTTTTTCCAAGCGCAAGGTATCGCGTGCGCCTAAACCAATTGGCTGCAAACCAAAAGGCTTGCCTACTTCTAAAATTTTATTCCAAACATCAACTGCATGTGCTTTATTAAAATACAATTCAAAACCACCTGCGCCTGTGTAACCTGTAGCTGAAATAATTACATTGTCAACACCAGCAAAAGAACCACGTTTAAATCTATAATATGGAATCGAAGACAAATCAACTTCGGTTAATGATTGCAATGCTTCTGTTGCTTTAGGGCCTTGAATGGCCAACAGAGCCGTGTTGTCAGAAATGTTGTGCATGTCAACACTTTCTGTATTGTGTTGTTGAAACCAAGCCCAATCTTTATCTATATTTCCTGCGTTTACCACACACATATAGTTATCGTCATCTAAATGATAAACCAATAAATCATCCACAATTCCACCAGTTTCATTTGGCAAATACGCATATAAAGCTTGTCCTTTTTCTAGTTTCGATACATCATTTGATACAATTTTTTGTAAAAAAGGAAGAGCGTTTTCACCTTTTAAAATAAACTCACCCATGTGTGAAACATCAAACATGCCTACGGCATTGCGCACACAATGATGTTCATCCAAATCAGAAGAATATCGAACAGGCATGTAGAAACCTGCAAAGTCAACCATTTTTGCGCCAAGTGCAACGTGCGTGTCTGTTAGTGGTGTAGTTTTCATAAAAGATGTGAAGTGATTAATTAGTCAAAAGTAAGAATTAGTTAAAACTTTTTCACTTTATTAATTTGTCGTTTTAGTTTACAGAAGGAACTTTTAACCAAAAAAAACAGTTACAGTATTTTACAAACAATTTTATTGTTGTAAATTGTATCATAATTAAAATAAAAAAATCATGGGATTATTTGAAACCTTTAAGAATGAGTTCATTGACATAATCGAATGGACCGACAACACACAAGACACTATCGTTTGGAAATTTCCGCGTTTTCAAAACGAAATAAAAACAGGCGCGCAATTAACCGTTCGCGAAACACAAGTAGCGATTTTTATTAATGAAGGAAAAATTGCTGATGTTTTTCAACCAGGAAGATATGAATTAACCACTGCGAATATGCCAATTTTAACAACATTAAAAGGTTGGAAATATGGCTTCAATTCACCGTTTAAAGTGGATATTTATTTCGTTAATACCAAACAATTCATCGACCAAAAATGGGGCACGAAAAACCCGATTACGTTAGATGACAGCCGTTTTGGTATGATTGAAATGCGTGCCTTTGGTAATTTCTCTTTCCGTGTTACAGATGCTGGAAAATTCATGAAAGAAATTGTTGGTACAGATGGCGAATTTACAACCGATGAAATATCAGAACAATTACGCACATTGGTCGTTTCTAAATTAACTGATGCAATTGGCGAAAGCGATATTAAAATTGAAAAATTCGCTGGTAACTTAAACGAATTCTCAAAATTTGGTGAAGAAAAATTAGCAGATGATTTTGATGGTTACGGATTAAAAATCACCAAATTATTGGTGGAAAATATTTCGATGCCAGACGAAATTAAAAAAGAAATTTTCGAGCTTTCTCGTTTAGATAAAATTGATTTGCAAAAATTAACGCAAATGAAAGTTGCCAAAGGTATTGAAAATGCTGCTGACAATGGCGGTGGCATGGCTGGTGCTTTCGTTGGCGTTGGTTTAGGTGGCATGATGCAAGGTGGCATCGCTGGTAGCAACCAACAAGGTGGTGCAACAGTGCCTCCACCAGTTTTACAAATGCATGTTGTAGTAAACGGCGCACAAGCTGGTCCGTTTGATATTGCTGCATTGACACAAATGGTAGCAAATGGAACTCTAACAAAAGATACGTTAGTTTGGAAAGCTGGCATGGCAAATTGGGCAGCCGCTTCCACAGTTGCAGAATTAAATACAGTGTTTGGTGCAGTTCCACCACCATTACCACCACCAGCAGTTTAGTTTGCAAGATGATAGTTTGCAGTTAGCAAATATAAATTTGGACTTGGTAAGATTTAAAACTTACCAAGTCTTTTTTTTATTTTTACTTAAAGAAATAGATGCCGAAATAAATTCGGCATGACAGCGACATAACACAGCGACGACGCAACCGCGACGTTGTCATTCTGAACTTGTTTCAGAATCTATAAAAAAATTAAACCAAAAACGATGGAAGATAAATTTATTGATAAAACCAACGACATTAGTCATCAACTCAATTGCAAAGATTGTGGTGCTTTGTTGTTGTATTCACCAGGTGCACAAAAATTGGCTTGTAAATATTGTGGCGCACAAAACGACATCTTACCAAAAGAAAATATTGAAGTTAAAGAAACGGATTACAACGACTTCATCAATAACAAAATTCAACAAGAAGAAAAACAAATTATTAGCACGGTAAAGTGCAATAATTGCGGTGCATCAACCACTTTAAAACCAAATATTACAAGCGATAATTGTGCGTTTTGTGCGTCACCTTTGGTGATACAAAATGGAACAACATCAACTATAATAAAACCAAGTTATGTGTTGCCGTTTAAAGTAGATAGCAATATTGCGCACGATAGTTTTACCAAATGGCTGAACGGACTTTGGTTTGCTCCAAACGACTTGAAAAAATATGCTTCGCTGAAAGAAAAATTAAAAGGAATGTACATGCCTTATTGGACATACGATACAAAGACAACCACACAATATCAAGGTGAGCGTGGCGATTATTATTACACTACAGAACAGCGACAAGTTACTGTAAATGGTAAAACCGAAACACGCAACGAGCAAGTTCGGCACACGCGCTGGTCTTACAAAAATGGAACTGTTTTCAATACGTTTGATGATGTTTCTGTATTGGCAAGCAATTCTTTACCGGACGGAACCACGCGCAGTTTAGAGCCATGGGATTTTAATCATTTGGCGCCATATAACGAAGGTTTTATTAGTGGCTTCCAGACAGAATGTTACCAGGTAGAAGTGAAAGATGGTTTTGAAACTGCAAAAAAAGTGATGTCTTCCACAATAGAAAGTTCTGTAAGACTTGATATTTCAGGTGATGAGCAACGTATCAATAATTTAAATACCAGTTACGATGCTATTACATTCAAGCATATCTTATTGCCAATTTGGATCAGTGCATATCAATACAATGGCAAAGTATATCGATTTATCATCAACGGCAGAACTGGAAAATTAGAAGGCGAACGACCTTTTAGTTGGATAAAAATTGCATTAACCGTTGCTGCTGCTGCTGCAATTATTGGTGGTTTATTTTATTATTTTGGTGGATAGGTTTTTTCAAAAAGATTGAGCATTATATCTTAAACACCAAAAACTTTCTCATCAACTTCTTTAAAAATAGTTTGTGTTTCGTGCATGGTTTTGATATTGTCGTACACCAAAATTAAGCTGTTGCCGCTTTGTTTCAGATTGCATTTCTTTTTATTGTTTTGAATTTGTTCCATCACTTTCGGAAAAAAGTCACTTTCATAATACGGCGATTTTGGATTGTCTAAAAAATAACAACGCAATTTTCCACCTTTTAAAATAATGCGTTCAAAACCGATTTTTTTCGCAATCCAACGAATACGCAAACCATCAAATAATTCGTTGATTTGTCTCGGTAATTTTCCAAATCTATCTTCTATTTTCTTCGCAAACTTTTGCAGGTTTTCTTCGTTTTCAATCGCATCTAATTCGGTATATAATCGCAATCGTTCTTCTGTGTTTTGCACATACTCAATCGGTATCAGCATTTCCACATCAGTATCAATCGTGCAATCATACACAAATTGTTTTTGTTCTTGAATTTGGTCTTTGAAAACCTCTTTAAAATCAGTGTATTTCAATTCTTGTATCGCTTCATCCAAAATTTTATGATACATTTCATAACCAATATCTGCAATAAAACCACTTTGTTCACCACCTAATAAATTGCCAGCACCGCGAATATCCATATCTCGTAAAGCAATTTGAAAACCAGAACCTAAATCCGAAAATTCTTCCAGTGTTTGCAAGCGTTTTCGTGCTTCATCAGTCATCACAGATTTTGGTGGCGCCACTAAATAACAAAATGCTTTTTTATTAGAACGACCAACACGACCGCGCAACTGATGCAAGTCACTCAATCCAAAATTGTTTGCGTTATTTATAATTATGGTATTTGCGTTTGGAATATCCAAACCAGATTCAACAATATTCGTACTTAGTAAAACATCGAATTCGCCATTGATAAATTCCAGCATAATTTCTTCGAGTTGATCACCTTCGAGTTGTCCGTGTGCCGTGCGAATGGAAATATCTGGAATTAATTTTCGCAACACAGTTTCCAATTCATGTAAGTCTTTCACACGATTATGTACAAAATAAACTTGTCCACCGCGATATACTTCAAACTCAATGGCTTCTTTAATAAATGCTACATCAAACGTGCGAACTTCTGTCGTTATTGGTATTCTGTTGGTTGGTGGTGTCATAATGTTCGACATATCGCGCGCACCCATTAACGAGAATTTTAGTGTTCGTGGTATTGGTGTTGCGGTCAGCGTCAATGTGTCGACGTTAGCAGAAAAGTGCCGTAATTTTTCTTTTGCAGAAACACCAAATTTTTGTTCTTCATCAATGATTAATAAACCTAAATCTTTAAATTTTAATTCTTTATTCAACAACGCATGTGTTCCAATTAAAATATCAATTTTTCCTTGCGATGCTTTTTCTAATGTTTCTTTTTTTTCTTTGGCTGATTTAAAACGATTCAGAAAATCAACCTGAACACCTTGTTCTTTTAAGCGCGCAAAAAATGTTTTATAATGTTGCCAAGCAAGAATTGTTGTTGGAACCAAGATTGCTACTTGCTTTCTATCAACCACAGCTTTGTATGCAGCACGAATGGCAATTTCTGTTTTTCCAAAACCAACATCACCACAAATTAATCGATCCATTGGATGCGGTTTTTCCATATCAGCTTTCACGTCAGCAGTAGCTTTTACTTGGTCTGGCGTGTCTTCATACATAAAACTTGCTTCGAGCTCATCTTGCAAATAAGTATCTTTTGAAAAAGCAAAACCTGGTGCTAATTTTCGCTGCGCATATAATTTTATCAATTCTGCAGCAATGTCTTTTACTTTCTTTTTGGTTTTATTTTTAAGATTTGTCCAAGCATCTGAACCGAGTTTATTTACTTTTGGCTCGTGTCCTTCTTTGCCAGAATATTTGGTGATTTTATGTAATGAATTGATGTTGACATACAACAAATCCTGATCTTTATAAATCAACCGAACCATTTCCTGCGTTTGACCGTTTACGGTTACTTTTTCCAAACCAGAAAATTTTCCGACACCATGATCAATATGCGTAACATAATCACCAGGATTTAAATCTTTCAATTGGCGAATGGAAATGGCTTTGTTGCGATTGAATCCAGATTTTGTTTTGTATTTATGATAGCGATCAAAAATTTGATGATCTGTATAACAGGTAATTTCTAAATTAGTATCGATAAAACCTTGCGACAAGGATTCGTAAATTGGATGGAATTTTATGTCGGCATTTTTATCCGCAAAAATGTGCTGGAAACGCTCAATTTGACGCGGATTTTCAGCAAAAATAAATTTCTGAAAATGATTGGCTTGATGTTGTTTTAAATCCTGAATCAGTAAATCAAAGTTTCTTCCAAAAGATGGTTGAGATTGCTGATTATAAATAATTTCCTTGGTATGATTCAGCTCTTTTTCATTTCTCAATAAAACGATATTATGCTTTTCAATTTCTTTCAATAAATCATCTGGTGCAATAAAAATTTCATTCAATGTTTTATTCAGAAAATGATGTTCTTTAATTTTCGCTGATTTTAGTTTGTCATATTCATCCAACGCTTTGTCATATTGCTTTTCAATTAACTCTTTGAAGAACGCAAGATCTTTAAACCATAAAATTGTTTTTTCTGGTAAAAAATCAAATAACGTTGCAATGGTTTCTTTGGTGAAATGTTCGTTGATATTTGGAATAATCGTCAACTCAGAAATCTTACGCAGCGACAATTGCGTTTCTGGTTCAAAGGTTCGCAAACTTTCCACTTCGTTGTCAAACAATTCAATACGATACGGATATTCGTTGCCAAAAGAATACACATCGATGATGCCTCCACGAATGGAGAACTCACCAGGTTCATACACAAAATCAGTTCTGTTAAAACCATATTCAATCAACAGATCCAACATAAAATCAATGTCGATTTTTTCACCAGTTTTTAAAAACAACGTATGTTCGCGTAGTTTTTCTTTTCTAACTAGTAATTCTTGTAATGCTTCAGGAAACGTAACAATTAATTCGCCATTTTTTTTTGCTTTCATTAATGCATTCAACGTTTGCGCACGCAGCAAAATATTATTATTGCTTTGTTCGGCAAAAGTGTGTTGTTTTTTATAAGAAGATGGTAAAAAAAGAATCTCTTTTTTATCTAATAAAACCTGCAAATCATTCTGAAAATATTGCGCGTCGTCAGCATCGTTACAAACAATTACTTGTGTATAATCTGTCAGTAAAAACAAGGAAGATGCAATAAAAGCTGGTGAAGCGCCAATAGTATTACGCAGCAATACACGAGCTTGCGGAATTTCTAGTTGTTTAATGAGTTCTTTTGTTCGCTTATCATCGCGAAACAAAAACAAAAGTTGCTGCAAATCCATTGCTAAAAGTTGACAGTTTGCAGAAATCAATTTGCAAATTATTTATTGCAAATTGCAAACTTAATTTTCAGCAAAGATAACAAAATACAAAACAAAGTTTTTGTGATAAATTAGTAAAATTTTAAACCACCTAAGGAACTCAAGTTCCGAAGCTTCGGAACAAAGAAAATTAAAGGAAATAATCTAAGACAGTAAGAAAACTTAGTTTTCTTACTGTCTTGTTTTTTGTAACAATCTTCTATCATAACTTAAGTTACTTATGTGCCTTATGTGGTTATTTTTAGCATAACTTATTGTTGGCTTTCATTTTCTATTACATAAATTCGTTATTCAGCAGTAGAATTTCGATATTCGTAATTCATAATTTCTGTCTATGGTATTTTTATTTAAATTGATTACGTTTGCTGATTTCAAAGAACATTGGTGGCTATATTTATCAATGCCGATTATTGCTTCTATTATCGGTTATGCAACAAAAATAGTGGCCATCAAAATGATGTTTGAGCCGCTCGAATTTTTCGGTATCAAACCATTTCTCGGTTGGCAAGGTATCATTCCTCGCAAAGCAGCCATCATGAGTGCCATTGCTTGCGATACGTTGACATCGCGCTTAATTACACCAAAAGAAATATTTGCGCGATTAGATCCAAAGCGCGTGGCTGAAGAACTGGAAAAGCCGATGTTGCCAATCGTGGAAAAAATTACGCATGAAGTAATGAGCCATTATCAGCCAGGACTTTGGGAAAGTATTCCGGAAAATGTAAAGAAGTTATTGATCAAACGTATTCAGCAAGAATCGCCTGACATGGTGGCAAAACTGATGGAACAAACCAAAGATAATCTGGATGAAGTGTTTGATTTAAAAGATATGGTGATTACCAATCTTACCAAAGATAAAAAGTTATTGAATAAAATATTTTTAGAATCTGGTGAAAAGGAATTTGATTTTATTCGCAATTCAGGAATTTATTTTGGTTTTCTGATTGGTTTGGTGCAAATGATTGTTTGGATGCTGACGCAAGAACCTTTGATTATGCCAATTTTCGGTTTATTTACTGGTTGGTTCACAGATTGGTTGGCGCTGAAAATGATTTTTGATCCGAAAGAAGAAAAAAAATATTTAGGAATATTTAAATGGCAAGGTTTGTTTTTCAAGCGACAAAAAGAAGTTGCCTCTGCTTATGGTGCTTTAATTGCAAAAGAAGTATTGACGCCAAGCAATATGATTGAATCAATTCTTAAAGGAAAATTATCAGATAATTTATTTACGATGATTCAGCAAAATGTGCAGAAAATGGTAGATGAGCAAGCTGGTGTACTAAAACCTGTAGTAGTGTTTGCAGTTGGTTCGGCAAAATATAAAAACATGAAAGAAGCAATTACTGAACGCATGGTAGAACAATTGCCAGCTGCACTAAAACATATGGAAAAATATGCTGAAGATGCCATGGATATTCAAAACACTTTAGTTACTAAAATGCAAGAATTAACACCAGAAGAATTTGAAGGTGTGCTTCGTCCAGCGTTCAAGCAAGATGAATGGATTTTGATTACGGTTGGTGCGGTTTTAGGTTTTATGGTTGGTGAATTGCAAGTATTATTGATGGAACATTTTGTATTGCATGTATAATTTTAAAAAATACTTTTATTTTTAAGAACTCTATTTATATTATATGTTAACCAAAGACGACCACATTATCGACAAGTTTCGCGAAATGATTGAGAAGCGATATAATTATGTTGAGCTTACACAACGTTTTGATATACCTTCTTCTATCAGTGAAGAAACAATTGCTGAAGTAAAAAATTATTTTTTAAATACGATTTATCCACCAGCAACTGAGCGCAAACAATTAGAAGATGCATTCAGTAATCTGGCTGAATATGTGCGTTCACCGAAAAAAATTTGGGGTTTGTTTGGCAATATGGCTGGTGCCATTTTTAAATTTGGCAGGCATTTTATGCAGGCATTGAAAGCTGGTTTTGGCGCACTCGATTCTTTTATGGGTGCCAAAAATTTTGAGGAATCAATGGCAGAAATTGCTAATAAAAATGGCATTTTACCACCAATTTCTGATGATGATTTTGAAGAAACCATGTATCAGTTACCGCGCGAAGAAGTAGAAAAATTTATTGGTGATGTAAAAGGTTTATTTGGTGCAATGGTAAATACGGTTTTATTGAAAAAGACATTATCCATTTTAGATAATGTGGTAGAAACGATGGAAAAGAAACCAAACACCTATCCAGCTGCAGATGTTGACGGCATTAAATTAGGTCGTGCTTTATTGGAAAAAGGATACGATTTATTTTCAAAATATGATGAACCAACAAAACTCGCTATTGTAGAATTTATCTTCAAAAACGAAATGTGGTACATCGATTCTATTTACAAAAAAAAGGAAGAAAAATAGATTTGATTTCTTAAGAATCCTTCACATTTTAACTTCGATTAATTATTTACTTTTACAAGTTATATGGCACGCAAAATTATTTACACAGATGATGCACCAGAACCGATTGGTCCATATTCGCAAGCAGTTTATATAAATGGTATGTTGTTCGTATCTGGACAAATTCCGATTGATCCGTTTTCTGGTACATTAATAAAAGATGGTATCGAAGTGGAAACCGAACAAGTGATGCAAAATTTAAAAGCTATTTTAGAAGAAGCTGAAATGGATTTTTCTAATGTGGTGAAGTGTTCTATTTTTTTATCTGATATGCGAGATTTTCCGAAGGTGAATGATGTGTATGGAAAATATTTTAAAACCAATCCACCTGCGCGCGAAACCGTTGAAGTAAGTGTGTTGCCTAAAAATGCAAATATTGAAATTTCATGTATTGCTGTACGTTAATGACTATCAAACAAACTCTTAAAAATGTATTCTAAAATAATTACGCTTTTTTGTTGTCTCTTTTGCTGTATAGAAATAAACTTTGCAGAAAACGACGTTTCGTGTAAAGCTGCAAAAGATAGTATGCGCGAACAATTCAAAAGAGGTGAATTAGGTTTTTTTACACCGAGCAAATCAGCTCCAAAGATGTTTAATTACTACATCATTACCAAAAACAATTATCAAAAAATTCCAGTAAAAGCATTTGTAAAAGACACCTCGTTGGAATACAAAACGTGTTATAATAAAGCGTTTCAATTAAAATTAGATTCTGTTTTTAAATGCGATTTTTTTAGAAGTTCTGATTCTATTTTAAAAGCATATGATGCGCAAGGAAAAGGTTATAAAAATGCTGAATTTCCTGGTGGTGCTGGTGCTTTAGTGAAATTTATGGAAAAAAATGTAACACTTGCTAAAGATGCAAAACCTAATGATGCTGATAAATTTATCCGAATTTATGCGTCATTTGCCATTGATGAAAAAGGAAATTTATCTGATTATAAAATATTAAAATCTAATTGCGAAACCTGCAATGAATTGGTTTTAAATGCGATTAAAAAAATAGAAAAATTTATTCCTGCTGTGGAAGCTGGAAAACCTAAAATGGTGAAATACATTTTGCCGTTTGTTCGAAAATAATTTTTTATTTCAGCACATCAAAATAGAGTGTTGCGCTATCAAACATATTTTTGCCTTCCGATTTTCCTTCTGTAGTAATTTGTTGTGTGAGTGAAATAACTTGTTTGTTTTTGTAATCAAAAAATCCAACAGTATTTTGTGATACTTTCATTTCCATATCTTCAAATGCCTTTTCTACGTTTTTCTTAATTTCTTTTTTCGATTCTTTAATTTTTTCTTTAGTTGGTTGTTCGTTGGTTGCTGTATCAGTTCCAAATGCTTCTGCCATTCCACCAGCTACTTCAGTTACCATTCCAGAAAACAATCCTGACATATTTTTTAGCATTTCTGTCATATCAATAGAAGAATTTTGTTGCACTTTTATGAATTTGTTTGGTTTATCGAGTTGCATTTTTGCACCACCAATTTTTTCCATTCCACCAGTTAATGATTTCGCTAAAAGTTTTGAAACCTCGTCCATTTCTGATGCGTCTTCTGCTTGTTTTTCCAATTCATCCATACTAATTAATGAATCTTCGATGTAAGTATGTCCATACAAAACAGAAAGTTGACTAAAAATTGGATATAATCCTTTTTCCAATACTTTATATCGCATTAATCCAACCATCATATCCGACATTTCATCTGCTTTTTTATTTTTAGAAGAGAGTTTTGATTTAAGTTCTTTTTCTTTTTCGTTATTATTATTCATAATTTCTACAATCTCGTCTTCATTTATCAATTCTTCAAATGATGCGTCTTTCTCGTATTTTACTTTAAACACCGTTTGTCGAATGGTTGCGTCCAATGCTACTTGGCTTGGTTTTTCTGCAATAGACATTAGAGCAGTATCTCTGAAATATTCTATAAATTTCCAATTTAATAAATAACCATCTTTTACTTTTACTTCATTTGTAATTTCAATAATTGCATGAACTGTATCTTCTAAAGCAATTTTTCCTAAGCTATCCATTTTATATTTTGCCGATGAATATTTATATTGATTTATTTCTCCATTGGCGTATTCTGGAAGTAATTTGATGTGCTCTTTTATTGGTATGGTTAACACGCTTTTATTATTATCCATAGCCATTACTATTGCTGTTGAAAAAAGAGAAAAAATAAGTGCGTATATTTTCATTTAAATTTTTATTTATTAAACAAAATTAAACTTTTTGGTAAGATTGCAATTAACATTCCAAATAAATTTTATTCGATTGTTTTATACAGTTAAATGTATTTTGGATTTGGAATTTGGAATTAAATAATCGACATTATACTTGGCGATTTTTACTTAGTTTCAAATTTATTTTTCAGCTTTAAAAATGGTGTTTCGTAGTAAGTATAACTTATAAATCCGATAATTATGGAAACAATTAATGCTGAACAAATATAAATCAGTTGAGTAGTGGTTTGCGTTTCATTTAATTTTAAAATTTTGTATAAAATAATGGCAACTGCCTGAATACCGATTGGATGAATAAGGTATAAACCGTACGTATATTTACCGAGTTGAGTGACAAATTTAATTTTTCCGAGTTTATAGATTGAATGTTCACTAAAATTTTGTTCTGTAATAATAAAAGCAAAAAATGTAGTTGAAATAATTCGCATGTACACAATATCATATTTGTTTGGATAAATGAAATTTCCATACATTAAAGTAGAAAGACCTAAAACATAAACTAAGGCTATTTGGTATTTTTTTATCTGTTTAAAAAACTGCTGAAAAGTTTCACTATTTATGCTTAAATAAGCAAAAAATCCGCCAATAGCCAAATCAGAAAAAACAGCTAGTGTATGAAAATAGGTTATTAATGAATCAGCTCTGTTGATGTATCTGAAAATTGCAGAAATAAAAATGATTAGTATAAAAATATACTTATAAAATTTTTTAGGAATAAGAGCAAATAGCAATGGCCAAACCAAATAAAATTGTTCCTCAATTGCAATAGACCAATTAATACCAATCATAACAGGTATATTTTTGATGCCTTTAACGATTTGATTTCTCTCAGCATTTATCATATCAAAATTGCTTAAAAAAGAAAGGTGCATCCAAATATTGTTTGGAATTGGATCTATGTTGTTTAACAGTACTTTTACTTTTGGATATATGATAAACGTAAACAAAATCACTAAATAATATAAAGGCCAAATTCTAAGAATTCGTCGCACATAAAAATTGCGCACATTTATTTTACCTGTTTTCTCTTTTTCTATCAATAATAAATAAGTAATTAAAAAACCACTCAATACAAAGAAAAACGAAACACCAGTGCCTCCTTGAGAAAAAACCCAAATAAATTTATTAATTACTTCAACGTGAATTCTATTTATTAAAAAAGTACCTAATGCTGTGTGCCCAGAAAATACTGTAAAAAAGGCAATAAATCTCAGAAAGTCGAGGTTTTCAAAATAGATTTTATTTTCTTTAAGTGGTTGGCTCAAAATAACATTTTCTAAAAGTAAAAATATTGTTTTAAAATTTGATAAACACTAAAGTTGCTGATTATTTTTAATTACACTATTAAAATTGTCTGTTTTTAGTTGATTAATTTATAAAAAAAGAACAACGGTTGTTGTTCTTTTTAATGTGTTTTAAAGATTTTAGTTAACCTTTCAACCCAGCTTTTTCGCTGATTTCTAACATTCTATCAATCGGAATTTTTGCTTTTAATCGTAAGTCTTCGTCCATCAGTAATTCTGGTAATTCGTATTTCAAACACAAATATATTTTCTCCAGTGTGTTGAGTTTCATGTGCGGACAATCGTTGCAGGCGCAGGCATTGTTTGGAGGCGCTGGTATAAATGTTTTGTGCGGTGATGCCTGCATCATTTTGTGTAAAATACCGGTTTCAGTAGCCACAATATATTCTTTCGCATCGTCGGTTTGTGTGTATTTTAACAAACCAGTAGTAGAACCAATAAAATCGGAAATATCTAACAAAGCAGCTTCGCATTCTGGATGTGAAATAAGTTTGGCGTTCGGATGTTTTTCTTTTAATTTAGAAATTTTTTCGAGTGAAAATATTTCGTGCACCATGCACGATCCGTTCCACAAAACCATTTCTCTGTTTAGTTTTTTAGAAAGATAGGCACCCAGGTTTTTATCTGGAGCAAAAATAATGCCTTGCTCTTTCGGAATAGAATTCACCACAAATTCTGCGTTGCTAGATGTAACTATATAATCGCTCAGTGCTTTAATTTCGGCTGTGCAGTTGATGTAAGAAACTACGGCGTAGCCGGGAAATTTTTTTTTGAAAGTCGAAAATTCTTCGGCTGGGCAACTATCTGCCAATGAACAACCTGCATTTAAATCTGGCAAAATAACTTTCTTGGTTGGATTTAAAATTTTTGCGGTTTCTGCCATAAAATGCACACCTGCAAACAAAATAATATCGGCTGTGGTGTCTTTAGCTTTTTGCGCTAGTTGCAACGAGTCGCCGATGTAATCTGCAATATCTTGGATGTCGGCTTCCTGATAATAATGCGCCAATAAAATAGCATTTTTTTCTTTTTTTAATTTAGCAATTTCGGCAAATAAATCCAATGTTGGATCGATGTGGATATCTAGAAAACCGCGAGTTGGCAGCGCGGAAATTTTTTCTTTTAAATCAAATATTTCTTCCATTTTTACAAACAATTTTTTGAACTAATTTTTTTCAAAGGTAACTGAATTTTTAAATTTCACTGAACGTAATTTTTTAAGACTAACCGTTGAGTATAATAAATAAATAAGTTTAAATAATTTTTTATTACTATTTATTATGTGTGTGAATTAGTGGAAAAGTAGTGATAAGTAATAAGTGATAAGTAATAAGTTTTGTTATTAGCGTATTTTATACACATCTTACAAACATTATTTTTTTTATTCTATTTTTTTCTAATAGATTGATTTGATTGTTTTTCTATTACTTACTACTTATTACTTATAACTTATTACTAACACACGTTTACTACTTTTTCCATAGCAGTTTGTTTATAGTTTAAACACGCCATTTTGTTATTTAGTTCACTTTTTGTGTTTGCAGATTAAGTATAAATCGGTTTGTTGGTGGAATTTATTTTACAGTTTTTTATATGTAGACACTCTAAATTTTAATTCACAAATTGCACACGTTTTGCACATATTTAGTTGTTGGTAAATAGCACTAGATATCAAGCGATTTGAATATTAATTAACATTGATGTGTATAAATCTAGTTTATTTTATTATACTACGTGAAACTAAGTATGTGAAACAAAAAAGAACCTCATTGAGGTTCTTTTTTGTTTCATTAACTGATGATATTATAATTTTATACCAGAAATATCATACTGGTCTAGGTAATTACTACCTTCGTAATATGTAACGCTTCCTGTAAATTGTTTTTGTGTTCCATTATCGCTAAATTCGATGGAAGAACTTATTTTTGTATTATCTGCTAAACTTACTATAAAATTATTTACATAATGGTAAATAGGAAATGAATTTGTAATTACATCAAGTTTTACTTGCGTTTCGTAAAATGAATAATTAGAAAAAGTAGCATTTCCTTTATTATCAATACTAATTGTTGAATTATAAATGTCACCATCTTCATTTATCTGCCAGTTACCAGCATATTTTAAATATTGATTAGTAACTGTAATTGTTTTCGTTATAGAATTAGTTTTTCCATCTTTACTAATTGCAGTTAATTTAACCGTATAGGTACCTGCAGAATCAAATCTATAACCGGATAAGTCACCTATTGAATTATTATTAATTTCCCATTCGTAGCTCTCTGCATTTTTAGAACAGTTTGTTACTTCTGTATAATTACCAATTTGTAACGAACTAGAATTTACTGTAAAGCATGCTTCTGGATTTACTGTAGTCGGATTTGTAGTTCCATCTTTTTTACAAGCAGAAATAATAGCGATAAATGCTACTAATAGCGTAAGTGTTATTTTCTTCATTTTAATATTTTAATTTTCCTGCAAAAGAAAGAAAAAAAATAGTAAACTATCTATATAATTTATTTATTAACAAATATTTCATAACACTTTCATCTACAAAGTATTTTATCGATTGCTTATTTTTTATTCTATTGCGTATTTCTGTAGAACTGATGTCAAAAAGAGGCAAGTTAATAGTTGTGAGTCGTGAGTCGTGAGTCGTAATAGTTTCTGTTGTTCTATTATAAACAAGTACACTAACATTTTCTAAGATCCAATCAACTTCTTTCCATTCGTGAAACTTGGCAACATTATCTTCGCCAATAATTAATGAGAATTTGTGCGTTGTAAATTGTTTCATCAATTCTTTCAATGTAACATGTGTATAAGATGGTTTCGGTAAATGAAATTCAATCTCCAATACTTTAAAATAAGGAACATTTTCAATCGCTAATTTTACCATTTCTAAACGATGATGTTTATCAGCTAAATCAGAACTATTTTTAAAAGGATTTTGTGGCGAAACAATAAACCAAATTTCATCTAATTGTGCAGCTTCACGCATATGTGTAGCCAACAACAAATGTCCAATATGAATTGGATTAAAAGAGCCAAAAAAAAGTCCGATGTTTTTAGTCATTTGTAATTGGTTCATTGGTGATTTGTAAAAATAGAATTATAAATGTTTATTATTTTTTTGTTCATTAAAGTTACATCAAATTGTTGAACTAAGTTAAAGGCGTTTGTAGTAGTCATGATTCGTGATTCGTAAGTTGTGAGTATTTGTTGAATTAAATCAACAGCGTCATCAACACTTTTATAAATGTATCCAGTTTTTTCGTGTTCGATAATTTCGTGTGCAGCAGCAAAATTGTTAGTAACTACTGGTATTTTTGCAGCCATTGCTTCCAATAAAACTTGCCCAAAACCTTCATTTTTACTGGTAAATAAAAACACATCAAACTTGGAAAGTTGTTGTGGAATATTTTGTTGAAAACCTAAAAATTTTATGTTTGAATGTTGTTTTTCATACATTTTTTTTAAACTTCCATCACCAATAATTACAAAAGTAATATCACTTCGTTGATGCAATAATTTATTGGCAATTTCAATAAATTCTTCTATATTTTTTTCATGTTCTATTGCTGACACAATGCCAACAGTAAATTTTTTTTTATTCTTTTCAATTTTTGGTATTTTATCATTTTCAAATTTCTTTGTATCAATTCCTGGATAAACAATTTCTAATTTTTCAGCATCTATAAATGGAATAAAATTTTTCTTTACTTCATTACTAACACAAATTATTTTTTGTATTTTTTTAAATTGATATTTCCATTTATTTTTAATCGGAAAATTTACATGTCGATGTATAATTCCTGGAATATTTAATCCTAAAAATGAAGCAAATATAAAGGTATTGATTGCATGCGAATCATGTAAATGAATCAGATCAATTTTATTTTGATTACATAGTTTTTTTAATTGTATTGCTGCTAAAAAATCAATACCAAATCTTTTTTTAAACGTAATAGTTTTGTCTTTATTTTTTTTTGACAACTCACTATTTTCTGGTGCAAATAACACCTGATTATACACACTATTTTGTTGATTTATTATATAATCAATCTGCTGTTCAGCACCACGCCAAGTAGTTGCACTCGATATGTGTAGAATAGTTTTCAACTTTTTCTATTTCTATTAAAACCAATACAACTTATTATTAAAAAGATACTGGTTCCAATTTGTGTTTTTAAAAAAGGTTCCCAACACATAACCACTAAAATAGAACTGTATATTGTAATAAATAAATGATCTTTTTTTCTTACATAATATAATAAAGGAAACATCAAACATATAATAAATACTATACCTAACGGCAAACCAAGAGCTGCAGTAGTTTCTAAATATTGATTATGTATTCGCGCATAAACAGCACTAGAAAAATTTGGATAGCGTGTTTTATAAATTGTGTTTAATTCATCTTGCACATCACCGATTCCTACACCAACTAATTTATTTTTTTGAATGATTTCTATACCAAGTTTATCAGATAATATTCTTCTTGGATCTGAATAATTATTTAGAGAATCTGTATTATTTTTTAATTGTTCGAATGAATATTTAGTGTAATCAATTTTATTTTTTATGGTTGGAATTTTTTCAAACAACATAAAACCAATCACAATTATTAAACCTATAAAACCAGCTAAATACATGTATTTTCTGGTACTTATAAAATGTAAAAAAATGTACAATAATATCAAAAAGTAAACACTAAAAATACCTGTACGAACTGACATAACATGTATAAATACATACAACCAAAATAATACAATACCAAGTGCAAGTTTTATAAAATTAGATGTCGTTTTAAATAATATTTCTACACAAAAAATACATCCAATACTGCACAACACTGAATAATATATGTGATGTACTATTGTTTTCATTACTTCACCTTTTGAATATAATTCCAGATTATTAGCTAAATCAATTCTATAATGATAATAACTATAAACACTACTTACCACACAACAACTGATAAAATAAATAAAGATGAATTGTATTTTTTTTTCATCCACTTTTTCAACAGTTAATAAACTAATTGGTATGAATAAAAACGGTATTTTATTTTTAATTTCATCTAAATAGGAAAGATGATTTTCAGAATTAAAAAATGATACAAGGTGAATAAGTGCAATTATAAACAAAGCAATACTAAATGAAGATTTAAAAAATTTCTTGCTATTTGTTTTAACTTTTGCATCTAAAATAAAAAGCATACACATACACACAGTTGCAACACTTTGTAAAAACCTGGAAAAAAATAAACCTGCAATCCAAATTATTAAGATGGTAACAAATGAATTTTTTATTTGATTGCTATTTAAGATGGTATTTAATTTTTAACTTTTAGGAACTTCTGATACAAATTTAGTGTTTAAATACCTAAATTATTCTACCTTTATGACCGCAGTGTCAACCGAACCAATAAAAAATACAGATCATCTTTTTGAAGATGAATTATTACCGCATGCTGATGCGTTGTATAATTTTGCCTATCATTTAACTTATAATGAAGCTGATGCAAATGATTTGGTGCAAGAAACCTTTATGAAAGCATTTCGTTTTATTAATTTATACGAATCGGGAACTAATTCAAAGGCATGGTTGTTTAAGATATTGAAGAATGCGTTTATAAACGAATATCGCAAGAAGAAAAAAGAACCAGAAAAAGTTGATTATGATGATGTAATTACTTTTTCAGACGAAGACGATGATAACAGTGCTGCCTATTTTGATTTAAGAGAAGAGTTGTTTGATGGAATTATGGGTGACGAAATTACTGTTGCTTTAAATCGTTTGCCAATTGATTTTAAAACGGTGATTTTATTGTGTGATGTAGAAGGATTTTCGTACGAAGAAATTGCAAAAATTATAGATATTCCAATTGGTACCGTTCGTTCACGTTTACACAGAGCACGAAATGTATTAAAAGAAAGTTTGAAAGAATACGCTCAGAAAATGGGTTTTAATAAAGAATTATAAAACGTCTAAAGACGAATAAAAACATATTTTATGCATATACAACCACATAATTGCCAACATCTTATCGCAGATATTCAATTGCTGTTAGATGGCGAATTAGACAGGCATAAGGAAAATAGAGTGCGTACCGAAATGGAACATTGCCCAACTTGTTTACAATATTACAACAGTCATACAGTTTACAAAAAAACTATTTCTGAGAAAGTAACACGCATGTCTTGCGGTCACGATTTCAAAGAAAATTTATTATCTAAGATTAGAGGTTTGTAGTATTTCTAACAGATTTCTCGGATTTTCACAGAATTTTTTTCACGCAAAGAAAAAAGTAAGACTTTTCATAGAAATGAAAATCACACCAATCATAAAAATCAGTGATAATCTGTGTTCTATTTTCCTATTCCAATTCTTACAGAAAAAGCAATTTCATAATAAGAAAAATCAAACTCTGATTTTGAATTCGGATTTTTCTTAGATGAAATTGGAAAATCGCCGTATAGTGTTGGTTTGTAGTCTAAAGCTAATATAAAAGGTACTCGTAAATTTTGTGTTGTATAATCAATTCCAAGAATTGGCGAAACACCTAAAGCAAAATAAGTTTGTGTGGCACCATATGTTTTTTTACCAATTCCAATGGCTGGACCACCACCAACATAACCAGAAAAGTTTCTATTTCTACCAAATTCCCAATGTTTTTCATAAAGCACCTGAAAATTTCCACCTGGTCTATTAATTACCACACCATGATAACCATATCTCAATAGTAATTCAATAGCATGTCCTCTTTGTTGATCTAACACATACACACCAGAAATGCCTAAGCCATAGCCAAAACGCAAACCAACTGCACCTTTATATTGTTGCGAAAAACTGGTATTTATTAAATAAAATAGTATAAATAGTGAAACGGATTTTTTCAGCATTTTTAAATTTAATAAAATAAAATGATGGTATGCGTTAATTTTTATTAATTCTCTACTTCTGAAGAAAGCCAAAAATTATTATTTCCTTCGCCAAGTACTATGGAAATTAGTTGTTGTTGAATCAACTCTAACATTCCTAAGAATATAAAAACAGCATGTATTTTGCTTTCACATTTTTCAAATATCTCAGTAAAAGATGCTTTACTTTTGGCAGCTATAAATGCAGTTAATTTTTCTTTTTCTGTTTCTATCGAAAATTTATATGGATTAATGGTATGTACTACCTTTTCTGTTTTAAATTTATATTTATCTAAAGTGCGTTTGTATGCATTCAATAATTTAAATAAAGTGATGGTTTCCAATTCACCTTCATCAGACAATAGTTTTACTAATTCAGTAACTTCATTTTTTTGGTTCCCACGTGAATATCTTAACGAACGATTTCCTTCTAATTCCTTCATTAATTCAACCGCAACTTTCACGCGTTTGTATTCTAAAAGTTGGTCAATCAATTCTTGTCTTGGATCGATTTCATTTCCTTGTTCATCTATTTCTTTTCTTGGTAACAACATTTTTGCTTTAATACGCATCAATGTTGCGGCAACTAAAATAAATTCACTTGCAACTTCAATATTTAATCTTTCTAAATGTTGAATGTAATCTAAAAAATCATTTGTAATTTTATGGATTGGAATATCTTGTATACTTAATTCATCACGTTCAATGAAAAACAATAACAAATCAAACGGACCTTCGAACTGTGGTAAATGTATTAAAAACGGAGCACTCATATTTTTTTAGTTTGCAGTTTGCATTTCATTAAATTTGCAAACTATTTCATCATTGCAAATCGTAAAACTTGCATCATAAAAATAGCCAATTCTATTATAAATAACGATGATAGTTATCTACACAAAACAAGTTACCAACAGAATAAAATATACATTCGATTTTGTTTTTGTAAATTATTTTGGTATCGATTATGAAATTAGTTTTGATGCTTCTGTTACTAAAAAAACAGATAAATTTTATTTAAGTTATTCAACAGAAAAACATGAAAATTATTTTTCAATTTTTCAAGATGAGCTTTTGTTAGAAGATTCAATACAACAGCAAAAATTATTTATTTCTAAAGAAAATGATATTCCTGTTTTTTTTCAAACAGATAAAAATTTTGAAATTCGCTTTGATATTTTTGCTGCAATTTTTTATTTGATTACTCGCTACGAAGAATATTTGCCTCACGAACAAGATGAGCATGGAAGATATAAATCATCCAATTCTATTTTGTCAAACGCAGCATTTAATTTCTCGCCAATTGTAGAAATTTGGTTAGATTATTTTAAACAAGAATTAGTAAAACAGTTTCCAGGTATTACTTTTAATAATCACGAATTCGAATATCAACCTACTTTTGATATTGATAATGCTTTTCAATATTTAGGAAGAAATTGGTTGCACAAACCACCAAACATTTTTAATAATAACTGTAGAAGTGCTTTATTAAAAAAAAGTAAAGATGCATTTGATACATTTGATTTTATTCAGCAGGAAATAATCAAAAACCAACATCAACCAATTTTCTTTTTTCTAATGAGCGATGAAGATAAACACGATTCTAACGTTTCGCCAAATTCAACATTATTATATTTTCAAATAAACGCACTTTCAAAATTTCAAATAGGTATTCATCCTTCGTATCATGCAACAACTTCCGAAAAAATTAAATTAGAAACTACACGTTTGTTTCAAATTTTAGATAAACCAATTACTATTTCCAGACAACATTTTCTGCGTATAAAGTTTCCAGAAACTTTATTTAATCTTATGCAAAATAAAATAGAAATAGATTACTCATTAACTTATCCAGATGTTATCGGTTTTCGTGCTGGTTATAGTCGTGAAATTATTTTCTTTGATTTAACTAAAAATGAACCAACCAATTTTACTTTACAACCAAGTTCCTGGATGGATGCTACTTTTGAATACTATCAAAATAATTTAACAAATGATGAAATATTAGATAAATTTTTGCCATTTTTTTACCTACTTAAAAAAATAAATGGTAAATTAGTTCCTATATTTCACAACGATTTACTAGCTATTGATAAATATAAGCAAATTTTTAAAACTATAAATCAATTAGCAACACACAAATAAAATAGATTATGAAAAGAAAATTATTTACACAAATAATATTTTTGTCTTTTATATTGTCTTCGACACATAACTTAAAAGCACAAGATTATAAATTTTCGCAATTTTATAATTCGCCATTAAATTTAAATCCAGCCAATACTGGAAGAATAAATTCATTGTATCGTTTAGTAGCGAACTACCGTTTACAATACTTACCACTTCAGACACCATCACCATACAACACGTTTTCAGCATCAGGTGATGCTGGATTGTTTCGCGATCAGCTACGTGATGATATTTGGGGAATAGGTGTAGTATTTACTTATGACAGACAAACTGCAATTCAAACGAATAGTTTTATGGTTTCAACTGCATATCATAAATCACTTGGAAGAGATAAAAACCATTTTCTAAGTGCAGGTTTCCAAGTAGGTTTTACACAGCGTTCTTTAGATAGAGGTAATTTATCTTTTGAAAGCCAATTTGACAATAGAGTAGGTGCATTTGATTTAACACTACCTTCAGGTGAGGTTTTCAAATCAGGTAAATACTTTCAACCAAACATGAATATTGGTTTAATGTGGTCTTCACAATTCTCTAAATTAATTGGTGCTTATGCTGGTTTTTCAATGTTTAATGTTATTAAAGCAAAAGATACTTTCTTCAAATCTGATAACGAACGAGCAAGACGTATGAACGCACACGCTGGTTTGGTGTTCAATATCAAAAATAAAATCATGGTTTCACCAAATGGTATGTTTATGACACAAGCAAAAGCAATTCAATGGGTAGCTGGTACGTCTGTTAGTGTTAATCTTTCTGGAAAAGAAGAACCATACAGAACCGCAGTTTCAGCTGGTGTTTGGGTTGATGGCAACCAAAAATTAAAAGCAGGCGATAATGCAATGGGTTCAGTAATTGCATCAGTTGGTGTTTCTTTCTTTGGTGTTCAAGTTGGTTTAAGTTATGACGCAGCGCTTAAAAAAGATTTAAGCAAAGCAGTAAAAACATTCGGTGCGTTAGAAGCATCTATCATTTACACAAGCAAGCCATTAGACAAAAAGAAACATGCATCACCGCTAATGTGTCCTAATTTCTAAAATTTTATTTCAACGATATATTGAAATGGCTGTAGAAAATCTACAGCCATTTTTTTGTTTCACGTGAAACCAATATTTTCTAAACACACAATACATTCTATTTTGTATTTATTTAGTTTTTTTAAAAAGTAATTTTACTATTACAAGAAAAAACCATATAGTATAAATAATTTGATTTACATTCAATTTTGTTTCACGTGAAACATTTCAACATTAGTTCACACACACTAATCCACAAAGTGAATAAAACTGTTGATTACTAGAACTAAATGTAATAATTGAATTTATAAAATTGTTTCACGTGAAACTAATCCACAGCAATCAACACTAAGCTTGTAAACATGTTTATTATTTTGTTGATTTAGAAATTAGCAATAAATTCTCACAATGCACGACTCACGACTCACGACTAATAACTATCTTTGCACTATGTTTCAATCGTATGATGTAATAGTAGTTGGTGCTGGTCACGCAGGTTGTGAGGCCGCTGTTGCTGCTGCAAAAATGGGTAGCAAGGTTTTGTTGGCTACCATGAACATGCAAACCATTGCTCAAATGTCGTGCAATCCAGCAATGGGTGGCGTTGCCAAAGGACAAATTGTTAGAGAAATTGATGCAATGGGTGGCTATTCAGGAATTGTCTCAGATAAATCGATGATACAATTTCGCATGCTGAACAAATCAAAAGGACCAGCCATGTGGAGTCCACGCACACAAAATGATCGTATGTTGTTTCATTTGGTCTGGCGAGAAATGTTAGAAAACACATCTAACATCGATTTCTGGCAAGATATGGTGAGTGAATTAATAGTAGAAAAAGGAAAAGTTTGTGGTATAAAAACAGGAATGGGTTTGGAAATTCGTGGGAAAGCTGTGGTTTTAACGAACGGAACTTTTTTAAATGGCATCATTCATATTGGCGAAAAACAATTTGGCGGTGGAAGAGCAGGAGAGAAATCATCAAAAGGAATTACCGAACAATTGGTTTCTTTTGGTTTTGAAAGCGGTAGAATGAAAACAGGCACACCACCACGAGTTGATGGTAGAAGTTTGGATTATTCTAAAATGGAAGTGCAAAATGGCGATGATGATGTAGTTGGTTTTTCTTACACAAAAACAGAAAAACCAAAAGAACAACGTTGTTGCTGGATTACCTATACCAACGATAAAGTGCACGAAACACTTAAAACTGGCTTTGAAAAATCACCGATGTTTCAAGGTAGAATTCAAGGTTTAGGACCCAGGTATTGTCCATCGATAGAAGATAAAATCAACCGTTTTGCTGATAAAGACAGACATCAAATTTTTGTAGAACCAGAAGGTTGGAATACAGTCGAAATCTATGTAAACGGATTTTCTACTTCATTACCAGAAGATGTACAATACAAAGCACTTACTCAAATTCCAGGTTTTGAAAACGTGAAAATGTTCAGACCTGGTTATGCAATCGAGTATGATTACTTTCCACCAATGCAATTAAATCTTGCTTTAGAAACAAAATTAATCAAAAATTTATTTTTTGCTGGTCAAATAAATGGAACAACTGGTTATGAGGAAGCTGCATCGCAAGGTATGATGGCTGGAATGAATGCGCATTTGGCAATTAATGAACAAGAACCGCTCATTCTAAAACGCAGCGAAGCTTATATTGGTGTATTGATTGATGATTTAGTGAACAAAGGAACAGATGAACCATACCGAATGTTTACGTCAAGAGCTGAGTTTCGTATCTTATTAAGACAAGATAACGCTGATATTCGCTTAACTGAATTATCCAATAAAGTAGGTTTTGCTGAGCAAGAACGTGTGGAAAGAGTTCAGGAAAAGAATAAAGCAACTGCAGAAATTATTCAATTTATCAAAGAATTTAGCATTGAACCAACAGAAATTGATGCTTATTTAGAGCAAAAGGGTACGACTTCGTTGATTCATAAAATGAAATTGGAAAAAATTATAACGCGTCCACAAATAGATTTATTGGATTTGATAGAGAATATTCCATCAGTAAAAGCGCATTTAGGTAAGTACGAAAGAGAGTTTTTAGAACAAGCAGAAATTTGCGTGAAATACGATGGCTATTTCGATAAAGAGCAAGAACATGTTGCTAAAATGGAAAAATTAGAGCATTACAAACTAAAACCAGACTTTGATTATGCATCCATTCCATCACTTTCAATAGAAGCAAAACAAAAATTAGCGAAAATGAAACCGCTAAGTATAGGTCAAGCTAGTAGAATTTCAGGCGTTTCACCAGCAGATATTTCTGTATTAATGGTGTATTTAGGTAGATAATTAGTCGAAAGTCAGTGGTTAATAGTCGATAGATTAAATAAAACATGAAAGAAAATTGGTATAAATATTATAAACTATGGACTGTGGTCTGTGGACTTTTTATTGCTTCTTGTGCGCAAATTGTAGCACCAACTGGTGGCGAACGCGATAAAATTCCACCGAAAATCACATCATCTAAACCAGAAAACAAATCCACTAATCTTACACAAAAGGAAATTTCAATTCAATTTGATGAGTGGTTAGCTCCTTTAACAAACGCAAAAACACAAGTCATTATTTCACCTTCGGTAGAGCCATTTCCGAAAATTGATATAATGAAAAACGAGCTTTCTATAAAATTTAAGGAAGGAACTTTACAACCAAACACAACTTATTCTATTTTTTTTGGCGATAATTTGAAAGACAACAACGAAGGAAATATACTTCCAAATTATAAATTTATTTTCTCAACAGGAAATTATATTGATTCACTTACGGTAAAGGGAAAAATTACCACGACAAATGGAAAAATTCCTGAGAATACATTTTTATTGTTGTACAAAGATGTTGCAGATTCAGCTTTTACGTCAAAAAAGCCATTTTATATTTCAAAAATTGGAACAGATGGAACATTTAATTTGGAAAATGTGAAAGAAGGCGACTATAAAATTTATGCTTTAAATGACAAAAATGGAAACTATTATTACGATTTACCAACTGAAGAGATTGGTTTTGACACTTCTTTTTATCATATTATTGGAAATTTAGATACACTTAGTTTTTTATTATTTCAACCAGAAGACGAAAAACTTCGTGTAAATGAATTTGACAGAACCATAAAAGGTGGTATGCTAAATATTACGTTTAATAAAGAATTATCATTCACAAAAAACCAAATTTCAGCATCTGTATCCGAAAATTCAAAAATTGAACCTATTGTTTTTCATGAAAAGACACCCAATAAAGCAAAAATCTATTTTCCAAACCTAGAAAAAGATACAGCAAGTTTTACTGTATTATTAAAAAACAACAATATTTTGTTCGATTCAATTCGAGTACGATCTGAATCCAAAACCTTTAAAAAGCCAATAGCGTTTTTTACAGACACTACTTTGTACAAAAATTTATCAGTTATAGAAACTCAAGATTTTAAATTGGTTGCATCCAATTATTGTATTGTAGCTTTTGATACGGAACGAATTCTATTAAAAGACACAGCAAATAAAGAAATTCCATTTTTTATTTCAAGAGATATTGATTTGCAAACCTATTTTGTAAAAGCAGATTGGAAAGCTGGAATTCGATACAAATTGCAGCTTCAAGACTCAGTTTTTACAGATTTGGCTGAAAATAGGTCAAAAATGCAAGAATTTTCTATTTTGGCAATATCTATTAAAAAAGCTGGTAAATTATTGATTACGTATGAGTTACCACAAAAAAACACAAATTATATCGTAAAATTAAAAGATTCTCAAGGCAAAGTACTAGATACAAAGTTTTTAAGCGATTCTCAGCCGCTTAAAATTGACTATGGTTTGCAGGCAGCAGGCACTTATTCGGTGGAAGTCATCGAAGATCTGAACAATGATGGAATTTGGAATTCAGGAATTTTTGCCAATAAAACATTGCCAGAAAAAATATATAAAGAACCAAAACCTATTTTAATTAAAGAAAATTGGGACGCCGAAGAAACCATCAAAATTGATTTTTCTTTGAAACCAATTAATACAGAAACAAAAATTCAAAATCCAGCAAATGATTCGCCTATGTTTCAAAATAAACAAGACAGACAAAAAGGAAACAAGAATAATTTTGAAATAAAAGAATAGATATTTATATAAATACAAGTAATTTTAATAAAAAATCAACGCTTAAAGACAAAATATACAGCTAAAAACAAAAACACAAAACTTACTACATAATTCCATTTTATTTTTTCGCCAAAAAAAAATACGCAAACAATATAAACACCGATATCGAAATGACTTCCTGTATCATTTTTAATTGAAGACAGCTCATCGTTTTGTAACCTATTCGATTTGCAGAAACCATAAAGCAGTATTCAAAAAATGCTACGAGCCAGCTCAACAATACTGTTTACCACATATATAAATTAGGATTTTTTAAATGTCCATACCAAGCGTATGTCATAAATGAATTCGATATGATTAATAGAATAATCGTTTGCATACTTTATTTTCTGTTCAAAAACATGCATTCTGTCTTTCTATTAATCTAGAATATTTCAAATTAATTAAAACTCGTATCTTGCATACTAATTTTAAAAACTTATTATTTTATTTATGGAATACATTCACTTTTTACTCGAACTTTTAACGCATACAAAAGATGTTTTATTGAGCTTATTTCAGCAACATGGAAACTTAATTTATGCAATTTTATTTTTAATCATATTTATAGAAACAGGTTTGGTTATTATGCCATTTTTACCAGGCGATTCATTGTTGTTTACAGCTGGTTTATTATGTGCACAAGCATCAGGTTTAAACATTTATTTTCTGATTCCATTACTGATAATTGCTGCTATTTTAGGCGACAATGTCAATTATTTCATAGGTAAATTTTTTAGTGAAATAGTACTAAAATGGCAATATAAAGGCAAGCCATTAGTAAATCCAGAATGGATAAACGATGTACATGATTACTTTGAAAAATATGGTAGCAAAACCATCATTATTGCGCGTTTTATGCCAATTGTTCGCACCGTTACACCTTTTGTTTCTGGTGTTGCAAACATGAATTACAAAACATTTTTACCATATGATATTTTTGGTGGAATACTTTGGGTTGGCTCTGTTACCATACTTGGTTATTTTTTAGGAAACATACCTTTTGTAGAAAAAAACTTAGAAAAATTTATTTTAGGAATTGTGTTTATTTCCATCTTACCAATGATAATAAAAGCAATTCAGGTAAAAATGAAGAAGTAAGCTAACTGACAGTAATCATAAGCTCTTTGTTTCAACCGTTAAACTGTATCCTTCTGAGTATATAGAAGAACTACTACACCAAATCACTGTAAAACAAAGAAATTATTTCCGTATTTTTAAAAATGCTTCGAAGCATTATTAAACACAAAAACAATAAAACCTTTAGCTTATTTTCTCTATTGAAAATGAAGCTGTTTTTTGCGTGTTTATTTTTTATTTCATTTCAACAATTAATCTTTTCTCAAGATTCTTCAGTTGTTCAAATCGATACTTTAATTAGAAGTAATGATACGTCAATGCCAATAAGTATTGACTCTTTGAAGTCATTGAAGAGAATTGAACGCTCGCAAAAAGCAAAAAAAGCATTTAAATTTTTATCCTATTTTAATTATAGTGATCGTGGATATGGAAAGCAGTTTAGTGGTGTTGAAAAGTATGAAAAATACAAAGGAAAAAAAATCGGTTGTGTACAAATAGAAATCTTTAAACCATTTGGTGGTGTGCAAGATAACATGACACAAATCGTAACCAAAGGTCAAAAATTTGGTAATAAAATTCATTTCCGAAGTAGAGAATGGTATGTAAAAGGCGATGTTTTATTTAAAGAAGGTGATGAAATTAATCCAACACTTTTTGCTGATACAGAAAAATTACTTTGGGATCGAAAGAAGTTTAAAGACGTACGTATATTAATATCAGAAGATAGCACAACTAATGAAGTAGATGTATTAGTGTATTTACAAGATAAGTTATCATATTCTGTTGCTGCAGGTTATTCAGGCAATAGAGTTTCTATTTTTGCGTCGACTTATAACTTTTTTGGATTACCAAATTCTTTAAGTCTTTTTGCTGGTGTCAATTTCAATAAATATAATATTTGGGCAGCTGGTGGAACTTATAGATATCAAAACATTCAATCATCACAAATAAATTTCACAACAAAATTTATCATCGAAAGATTGAATCAAAATGTTCAATTATCAGTTAACAGAAACTTCTTTAGTATCAAATCTAAATGGGCTTTTAATGCTTTGTATAATTATAAAAATATCACTCTTAGCTTGAATGGTAATCCACGAGATCCATCAAGTTTTGTGAAAGCGAAATCGCATTATTATTCATTATGGTTGGCTACAGCAATTCCTGTAAATAAATTAATGCCTTGCAAAGACGATAAATTAAAATTTGTAATTGCTACAAAACTCAATTACCAGAATTATAAAACTAGACCATTCATTATTGATAGAAATTTCAATGAAACGTTTATTAAACAACAAAACTATAAATTCGGATTTGGAATTGCACGTTGGGATTTTTACCTAGAACGCAATGCATTTTATGTAGATATTGCTGAGTATTTTCCGCGTGGTATCAGTGCATCTGTTTGGACTGGCCCGCAGTTTGATGAAATATATGGTCATCGCACATCACTTGATTTGACCATTAATTACGGAATTTACTTTAAGAAATTTGGTTACTTATATCCACAGGCAAGTTATAGTACTTACATCAGAGATAAGAAAGGCGAACAAATGAATTCCAAATTTAATTTAGATTATGTTTCTAAAAAGGTTGCCTTTGCAAAACATATGTTTTTTAGGCAAGTATTGAAAGGTGGTTTAAATCTTGGTTTTTTTGTTCCAGAAGAAAGATATTTCAACATCAATGAAATAAATGGAGGCATTCGTGGTTTTTATTCGCCAACACTAAAAGGTTCTAAAAGTTTAACATGCAGTGCAGAAATTGATTTATTTTTAGACCGTACAGTAATTTTAAGCAAAGGTATGGTTTATGCATTTTGCGATATGGGTTGGATTAGCGAAAATGGAAAACAATTAATCACACAAAGTAATTACCAATATGGATTAGGTGCTGGTTTGCGTTTTAGAAGTGTAGATTTAGGTTTTCCGTATCTGGATTTTCAATTTAGCGTTTATCCAAGAGGCAAAAATTTCGGTGCACAAATTTTTCAGTTCAAACTATATGAAGGTAATATAAATGCCATTTATCAAAACAACATGTTTATTGAAAATCCTAGTGTATTAAATCAAGAATAAAAAATTATTTTTTTACTTTTTTGGCTTTCACCATTTTTTCATACATTTCATGAATCATACCATCGCCTAAGCCAACCTTAGGAACAAATAGAGTTTCAATATTTAAACGCTGCATAATATGCATAAAAATAGTAGTTGCAGGCACAATCACATCTGCTCTGTCTGGTCTGAAGCCATATTTCAAAATACGTTCGTCTAAAGTTAAACCATTCAGTGCATCAAATGTTTTTTGTAAATCGCTAAAATGTACTTCTTGTTCTTTGCGCTTTACAAAATGCTTTTGAATGGTATTGATATTTCCACCAGAACCGATGCCTAATAAAGGTGTATATTTTCCTTTAAAATGATCGACCCAAACATCAAGTTCTTTCCAATGTTTTAGCTTTACTTTGCCTAATGTCATACGCAACGTACCAATATTGAACGACCACTTATCGACCAATTTTCCTTTTGATAATAAAATCAATTCAGTAGAGCCACCGCCTACATCGATGTATAAATAATTTTTATTTTCTTCTAATGAAAATTTCTCTACATGATTCGATAAAATTAATTCTGCTTCTTTTTGTCCAGTAATAATTTTAATATCGATGCCAGTTTTTTTGAAAACTTTTGTTACAATTTCTTTCGCATTTTTTGCATCACGCATTGCACTGGTTGCGCACGCCATGATTTGTACAGGTTTGTGCACATCAATTAAATGTTTAAATGCTTTCATGGTAGAAAGCAATTCATCTTCTTTTTTAGCAGAAATTTTTCCTTTTAAAAATGCTTCTTCACCTAAGCGCAACGCTACGCGATACATAGCATCTTTCACAAACTGCGGTCCGGTTGGTGTTTCATACACATTAATAAAAATTAAGCGAACAGCATTGGAACCAATATCAATAGCAGCAAATTTCATTTAGTAAAGTTACAAGTAAAAAGTTATTTGTTATTAGATAAAATGGAAAAAGAAAACACAAAAATTATTTTATATTTTTTCAAGTTATCATGCATAATGTCTGTCGAACTAAATCCAAAAAATAAGACTGCAACGTATTAATTCTATTTCTTCTTCGCAACGTCTTGCCAGAAATCATAAATGGCATCCTGGCTTCTGATAGCAACAGCGGTGGTTTGTTTCTTAAACAGATTGTTTTGTGTCTCATTAAAAATACGTGCCTTCACATTGTCGCGCCATTGCAAATCTAAAATATGCAACAATTGTTTTTGTATTTTTTCATCTAAAATCGGTGTGGCAATTTCAACTCTAAAATCTAAATTTCGAGTCATCAAATCTGCTGAACCAATATATATTTCTGGCTTTCCCAAATTATGAAAAACAAACACACGGTTGTGTTCTAAATATTTATCGATGATACTGATAGCCTGTATGTTTTCACTCAAACCTGGTAAATTCGGAATCAGCGAGCAAATACCACGAATAATCAATCGCACTTTTACACCAGCTTTACTTGCCTGATATAGTTTCTGAATCATGTCTTCATCCACCAAATTATTCAACTTTAAAAACACTTCTGCTTTTTTGCCAGCTTTTGCATGTTTAATTTCTCTGTTGATTAATGTCGTTAGTTTGCTGCGCAAATTAAATGGTGCCACCAACAACTTTTGTAGCTTAGGTACCGAATAATTTTTATCAAAAAAAGTAAAAATTTGTCGTGCTTCTTTTGTTATAGTTTGGTTACACGTTAGCAACATCGTATCCGTATAAATGCGTGCTGTTTTTTCGTGCAAATTTCCAGTGCCGATGCAGCCATAATAAATTTTAGTTCCTTTTTCTCTTCGTGTAATAATGCACAATTTAGAATGTACTTTCAAGCCAGTAATACCAGTAATTACACGCGCACCAGCTTCTCGCAAAATATTGGCCCAATCTATGTTGGCTTCTTCATCAAAGCGAGCTCGCAACTCAATAAAAACGGTAACGTCTTTACCATTGTGAAGTGCTGTAATCAAACTTTTTATTACATGCGAATTCGATGAAACACGATACAATGTAATACGCAAATGCGAAACATTTGGATCAATGGCAGCTTCACGTAGCAAGTCTAAAAAGTAATCAAACGAATGATATGGAAAATTCAAGAGTATATCTTTCTCTTTCATCTTTGCTAAAATACTTTTTGTTTTATGCAAATCTGGATGAATAACATGTTCTTGTTTTGGATTGAGTAAATGGGTTTTTCCAAGCGTTGGAAATCGTATAAAATCTTTGAAATTATGATAACGTGAGCCAGCATACAATTCTGTTTTTTTATCTAATTCCATTTTTTTAATTAGATAATGCTGAAAATCTTTTGGCATTTCTGTATCGTATAAAAATCGCAACGCATTGCCTTCTTTTCGTTTCTTTAAACCTAATTCCATCGATTCCAACAACGTCAACGAAACATCATTATCAACATCCAATTCGGCATCGCGCGTAAATTTTATCGTGTATGCTTCAATTTTATCAAAGTCATAAATCTGAAAAATCGATTTTAAATTATAGCGAATTACATCATCTAAAAACAAAATAAATTGCTTGTCTTTTTTAGATGGAAGCACTACAAACCTAGATAAAGTATAGGTTGGAACTTCAATCAACGCATAATGTGTTTGGTTTGTTTTATTTTTAGAAAAGCGAACAGCTAAATAAATAGAAGCATCTTGCAACACAGGAAATTCTTTTACTTTATCTAACATCACAGGAAAAATTTCTAGTCGAACTTTTTCCTGAAAATAAGCACGCACAAATTCACCATGTTCTTTGTCGAGATGTTTTTCATTAAGAATAAAAATGTTTTCTTTTTCTAAATCTTTTAAAAGATGCTGATAGGTTTTATCGTATCGTATAGAAAGTTGTTTTAGTTTTTCATTTATTTTAATGAGCAATTTAGTTGGCGAAATACCAATATCGATTTTAGCATGTTTGTCAACATCAATCATGCGTTTAAGAGTAGCAATGCGAACACGAAAAAATTCGTCTAAATTATTGGAATAGATTCCTAAAAATTTTAATCTTTCCAGCAAAGGAACACTTGCGTCTTCTGCTTCTTGTAATACTCGCTCGTTGAAGGATAGCCAACTTAATTCGCGATTTATAATAGGTATATTTGTCATTGGAACGATGAATTTACTTACTTTTCTATCAATAATTTAGGATTCACATAAAATTCACATTTGCCAATTTTTAAATCTGTTTCTTTCCAACTTTTTATATCAAATGCAATTCTATAAACAGCACATGTTGGAAATTTTTCTAACGATGTTTTTGTGAAATGATAAATTAATGAAGATAAGATCGGTTCGTGTCCAAACAAGAAAATATAATTAACTGTAGCGTCTATATTTTTTATAATAGCTAAAATGTCTGTTGTGTTTCCAAAATAAATTTCTTGATTTATTTTCAATGAATCGATTTTATAATTCACCAAATCTCCAATTCCAACAGCAGTTTGCACCGCACGCGTTGCTGGTGAAGTAATTATCAAATCAGGTTGAATATTTTTTTCCTTTAAATAATTTCCGATAATTTTTATCGATTTCAAACCACGTTCATTCAATGGTCTAAGAATATCATCTAAATCTGGTGTTGACCAACTCGATTTTGCATGACGAATAATGGTAAGATATTTCATCTATCTTTTAAGCTATTTTCTGTAAATTTAATCATTCCAAAAAACTATGTCAGAAAAAAATGAACTGCATAAATTAATTCATTCGCTTACACCAAATGAAAAAGCGTATTTCAAGAAGTATGCATATAAATCTAAAATTGAAAAAGAAAATCCATATTTAATTTTGTTTGATGCTATCTTGAAACAACAAGAATATGACGAAGAAGCGCTCAAAAAAAAATTAAAAAATACCAAACTCATCAATAATTTTTCAGCAGCAAAAAATTATTTAGCAGATTTAATTATCGCCACCTTTGCTGGTTTGCAAGAAAATACTTCGATAGAAAATAAATTGATTTCTATTATTCAACAATTTCCTTTTTTATTAGAACGACGCGCAAATAATTTGTTGGAAAAGAAAATTCAACAAGCAAAAAAATTGATGCAAGATTTTGAATTGTATAATTATTTTCCGATAATTTATAACTACGAATGTTTGATTTTAGAAGTGGATAAAAATTATGAAACAAAGAAAAAAAAATTAGAATCAGAACTAATAGAAAATCAAAAACAAACGAATAATATTCAGCAATACCAGCAATTAAAGGACGAATGGCTGATGGTTCGGCAAGATGCGAATGCTTACATCAGAGAAACTAGCAAGATAGATTTTGTTGCAGAAAAATTATCGACACCATTTTTAAATCATGTAAACAACGCAACAACAACAGCAACTAAAATTCTATTTTATTATGTGCGAGTTGGATATGCATTAATGATAAACGATGTAGCAACAGCTTATAATGATAGTGTTGCGCAATACTTGGTGTTGAAAAACAATTTAAATTATTGCAAAGCAAACGAAAAAGAAGTGATTGTAACCTTGAGTAATTTTGTGTTGCGTATGCTGAATGTCAATAATTACGAATACTTTGATGAAGTCAAACAATCGTTATTTCAATATCTAGAAAACTCGAAAGACATTGATTTGGTGCAATCAAAAAAATTAAATATTGCGTTAGTCGAGAAAAATCAATATTTGGAAAAACAGCAGTTTGATAAAATTTACGGATTGCTGCCATCGTATATGAACGTAATTGATTTTTACACCAAAAGACAAGATATTCAACTTTCTATGTTGTATGATATAGCAATGATTTATTTCTATAACGATAAATTTGATGAATGTTTGAATTTCGTTTCGCAGGTATTAAACCACAAAGCATTACACACAATGATAGATTTAGAAAGTTATTGTTTGTTGTTAAAAATGTTTGTTTTTATAGAAATCAATCAAACACACCACATGGATTCGAACATCGAGAATTTGCGCCGGAAATTATATCGCGATGATAAAATGTTTAAAGCAGAAAATGCTATTTTAAAAATGCTGATTGATTATAGCGTTGCCAATTCTGCAACTGATAAAATTAAAATCTTAACAGAACATAAAAATAAAATTGAAACTATTTTACAAGATAAATTAGAACAAAATATTACCAACTATTTTCCAATCCATTTATGGCTAGAGGCAAAATTGGACCACAAAACGATCTATCAAAAATTTAATCAATATTAATTCTGAAAGTTTATTTTTCAACAATTTAAAACATTGACTATTAATAATATACAGTATAAAACCAATTTTCTGAGCTATAATTTTCACTCTATTTTTTACATTGTTTTAGGTTTATAAGCTGCCTATTTTTGTTTCATCATCATCAATATTAATTATTATGAAAAAAATAAACAACGTTTGCTATATAATAGCACTTTGTGTTTGCTTCGCATGCAATACAAACTCAAAAGAGAATACGGCTGAACAAAATTCATCCAATTCAACAGCAGAAAACCAAGGCAACAATAACACAGACGCAAAAGTATTGCGCATGCAATTGTCTTCCATCAAAGACAATCAAGTAACCAAAGGCGATGCGGTTTTGTTCCTATTGCCACAAGGTTGGCAACAACAAGGCCAATTAGATTGGGACGCACAAAACACACAGTTTCCAGCAAGTGGTGAAATTCATATAAATAACAGTGATAATACAGCACAACTGCATATTTATAAAACATCGTTTTATACCTTGTCCAATCAGTCAATGCAATACGCAGGAATTAGACTTGGAACCAAATATATGGGTGGCACCGTGGTAGCCAATATGCCAGCAAACACTACAGATGCTACGATGCGAACTTTAAATGAAATGAATGTGTTGCCAGCAGACTTAAAAATTGTAGACACAAAAGTAGTTAAGGTAGAAAGCACCAATCCGATAGATATACAAGCGCGACAACAAAATCCGCAAGTGCAATTCATTTCAGATAATGTTATCAGCAAAGGTACTTTTTCCAAAAATGGCGAAAACTATACGGTATTGATAAATGCTTATGTAAATGGAACAATCAATAAGAGCTTGAATTTTTCTAACTGGCAAGTATTACCAATTGTATTTTTTATTAAACAAGATGCTAACGAAAAAGAAAATACAGAATTATGTCAAGCCGTTTTAAAATCCATACGCTACACACCAGCATTTCTGAGCGCACAGCAACAAGTCATAAAATTTTTAACAGATCAGTATTATCAAGGAGTAAGAAATATAGCAGCTATTAGTCAACAGATTTCTCGTAATAACGATGCCATGATTGCAAGCATAGATAAAAATTATGAGCAAGCAAATGCAAGCTATAAATCTAATTCAGATGATGGTTTTTCGCAATACATAAAAGGCGTAGAAAATTATAAAGATGAAAGTGGTGGCACTTATGAATTACCAAGTTCGTACAACACAGCATGGAAAGGTAATAACGGCGAAATTATTTTAACAAATGAAACTAACTACAATCCAAACATCGGCTCCACACAAAACTGGGAACAGCTAAATAAATAAATCAAATTTATCATCACATAAAACAAAAATCAAATGAAAAAACAAACCTTTTTTAAAAGCATTATCGTAATAATTTCCATCAGCTTTGCAGCAAGTATCGCGTCTTGTAAAAAAGAACAATCAGCTGAAGAAATTCAAAACAAACGTATTAGCGATATTATTCCTCAAAAATACTTAGATTCTTTGATTCGATTAGGTGTTACAATTCATGAAGGTACTACACCACCAATCGTTAATGGTATTTATATAGCCAATCCAACTGTTTTATTAGCATCTAATGTAATTGGCGATGTTATTGGAAATACATTTGCAGATGTGAAGGTTAAACTTACCGACCAAAACAATACAGATTTTGGTATAAAATTATTTGGGAAAAAACTATTAGGCGAAAATGACACTTCTATAACAACAGCAATATCTGGAAGTGGAAATAATTTTACTGTTTATGGAAAAGTAAAAGCCAATGCCAATGCAACAAACTTTGCCATATTTGCCATTATTATATCTGGTACCATCAGCGCAGATGGCATCGTAAATTATCAAGATGCTTTAATAAATATTGACAACTCAAACGGTGCAACCTTTTTTATTCCAGAAGGAAATGGACGATTAATTAAAGATGGAAACAATTTAGCTTCTACAACAACTTTTTTTAAAATATCAAATTCTTCAAATGTAAAATATAATTCAGGTGGACAATTACCATAATAGAAAAAATAAATCAAACTATAAAAAACCATTTTTCATAATGGATGATGATGATGACAAATCGCAAAAAATAGTACATAATTGTTTGTAATTCAAATTTAATACACTATATTTGCACCACGATTTGGGAAGAGGACTTGACAAAGTCCTCTTTTTTATTAAATAAAATGGAAAAACAACTACAATTAAAACAAACCATTGAGCAAAATTTAAATGAATATTTTGCCAATACAGATTTGTTTTTAGTAGATGTAAAAGTTCTTTCAAATGGTAAAATTGAAGTATTTGCCGATGGCGAAACTAATAATATTACCATTGATGAATGTGTGCATATAAGCAAGCATTTAAACAATTTCTTAGAAGAAAATGGATTAATGCACGATAATTTATCGCTCGATGTTTCTTCACCAGGCATGGACGAGCCATTGAAAGCACCAAAACAATTCAAAAAACAACTGCATAAAAATGTAGATGTGGTTTTGAAAAATGGCTTGAAAATTACAGGCGAATTAATAGCTGCAGCTGAAAATCAAATTTCTATAAAAGAAATAATTATCATAAAAAAAACAGAAACAATAGAAGAACATACCTATAGTTTCGATGAAATAAAATCAGTAAAAAAACATTTTAATTTCAAATTATAAATCTATTTAAAAACAGGTAAAAGATGGAAAAACAATGAATAGTATAGAATTAGTAGAATCGTTTTCGGAGTTTAAAGACTTTAAAAACATCGACCGACCAACTATGATGCGTGTTTT
>CALLKF010000060.1 GCA_938008535.1 uncultured Saprospirales bacterium
TGCAATTGCTTCTTCTTCTGTTTTAAATTTCATAATGGCTAAAGTAGGACCAAAAGTTTCTTCAGATGCAATTTTCATGGAATGGTTGCAGTTTTCAAAAATAGTTGGTGGAATATGATGTGAACCTTTTTCTGTGATTCCACCACATAATAAAGTTGCACCTTTTGCAATTGCATCTTCAATATGATCTTCAATAATTTTAACTTGAAAAGATGCCGTAATTGCACCAACATCACAATCTTCTGGTGAAGAAGTATCACGGTTTGGATGTGATGTTCTTAATCTTTTGGTGAGTTCAACTAATTTAGGAACTAAAGTATCATAAATACCTTCTTGAACATATAAACGCTCAATGCCTGTGCAATTTTGTCCTGCATTGGTAAACGCACCCCACATAATTCCATTTACAGTTCTGTCTAAATCTACATCATCAAAAACGATACTTGGATCTTTGCCACCCAATTCTAAATCTATTGGAATGAGTTGTTTTGCACATGCTTCCATTAATTTTCTGCCTGTGTTTACACTACCTGTAAAATGTACTTTATCTGGACGAAGCGCTAATAATTTTGCGCCTGTTTCTTTGCCTCCAATCACAACTTGGATAGCGTCTTTCATAAAATCGCTATTGGCAAAAAAGTGTTCCCAAAGAGGTTTTAGAGGTGTTACTTCTGATGGTTTTACAATAGTTGCATTGCCTGCTAAAAAAGACATTAACGATGGAACAATAACTTGATAAAATGGAAAATTCCAAGGAGTGATCACTAAAACAGTTCCAAGTGGTTCTCTAAATTGTCTGGATTTTTTTTCCATTAAAAAAATTGGCCAATTCATTTTTTGATCTTGAAGTTGTTTAGGTGCTAATTTTGTATAAACATCGATAACATCAGTAACTTCAAACACTTCGGCAGCAAACGCATCGGTTCTGGCTTTTCCTGTTTCCGCAATAATGGAATCTAAAATAAAATCGCTATGTTGAATTACATAATCACGAATTTTATACACTTCTTCTATTCTTGCTTTTACAGACATGCTTTGAATAATAGATTGTGTTTTTTTTGCAGTTTCAAAAATGGAAGATGCTTGTATATCTGTAATTTCGTCTATTTCATATAAGACTTTGTTATTGATTGGATTTTGAATGTGTATTGAATTGCTCATGTATTTATTTTGCATGAAAATACCCATTTATAGTGATAAATTGAAATAATTTTGATTGAAAAAAATCAGAATTTTTATTGTAGCAGATGATTAGTTTAATATTTTAATTTAAAATGCAGAAATAGTTAAACTTTTTTTCAATTTTATTGTTTAAAATTTTAAATACACTTTTAATGAAACACTTTTTAATTGCAATTCTGTTGCTACCTACTATTTTATTTGCACAAACTGGAATTATAGAAGGTCGTGTTTATGACGAAATAAACAATGAACCAATTATTGGTGCTAATATTAGTATACTTGGAACTACATTTGGCGCATCAACTGATATTGATGGAAACTATAAAATTGAAGCGCTCCAAGCTGCTTTATATAACATTGAAGTTTCTTATATTGGTTATGAAACACAAACAAAATTTGAAGTACAAGTTACCAATTCAAAATCTATACGTTTAGATTTTGCTTTGAAACAATCTTCCAATGTAATTGATTCTGTTGTTATAAAAGCAAATCCTTTTGAACGAAAAATTGAATCACCAATATCTCTTACTTCTATTGGTGTCAATGAAATTCAACGAAATCCTGGTGGAAATCGTGATATTTCTCGTGCAATAAAAAACTTGCCTGGTGTGTCGTCTGGGTTTGGTTTTAGAAATGATTTACTAGTGCGTGGTGGTTCGCCAAATGAAAACCGTTTTTATTTAGATGATATAGAAATTCCAACAATTAACCATTTTGCTACACAAGGTGCAAGTGGTGGAAGTAATGGTTTGTTAAATGTTGACTTTATTAATAATGTTGATTTTTATACTGGTGCATTTCCTGCAGCAAGAGGTAATGCATTGAGTTCCGTTTT
>CALLKF010000061.1 GCA_938008535.1 uncultured Saprospirales bacterium
AATTACATGACTTTTCTAGTGCATTTTAATTTACAAAATATAAAAGATCCAGCTCAAAAATTAAAAACTATAATACAATTACTAACTAAAGAATTGCCCGAAAGAACTGGAAATTCAGAATACAACATGAAGTATTTATACCAAATTATTTTAGTAGAAAGCTCTAAGGTGTATTTAATAAAAGATGTAAATGAAATAAACAAGAATAACGTTTTTAAAGCATACAAAGATTTGTGCGCAAAGGTTGCAAGCGTGATACATGAGTATAATCCAAGTTATCAATATTCGCGATCATTAAGCAGTACTTTAATAGAAATGGCTCACCACCAACAATATTTTGTGGAACATCTTCCAAAATTAACGGATGTATCCAAAAAAAATAATGCTAACTACACTACAAAATTTTTAGAACATTTAATTTTTAAAACTATACAATAACTTTTGTTTATAGATCCATTTCTATTCTTTATAAATGAACGATTTAATGTTTAGGTGATTTAAGATGAACGATAGGCAATAGGATGATATGCTTTTTTATGTTGACCAAGAAATAATCTGGCATAAATTCTTAAAACAGCAATTTCTATTAAAATAAATCCTAAAGCAATACTAATAATTAAAATAGTTTCATGAGTGTGAATATAGGTAAATAGCAAGTCGATGCCAATAAACGTTGGTGTAAACGGAAATCCTAACAAAGCTAAACAACACAACAAAAAGATAGCAGCAAGTCCTTTCTTTTCATGTGCATATCCATGAAAATAATTTAAAGATATATCGTTATCGATGGCTTTGATTTTTAGTAAACAAATTAAGCCAACAATTGCTGCACCCAAAATTCCACTTAAATACATGGCAATATGCATAAAGTCAATGTGCTCATTCATCGAAATAGCTAATGCAATTAATAGCTGACTTGTAATAATATATAACCATGCTCTAATGGCATTATTTCTTTCTGTAAATGCTTTAACGATAAATACAAAAGCCAATATTGCATAAAAAATATCGAGTAATATAACGATAGATTCAGGAATAAAATTAGTACTAAATAGGTTGATAATGCCAATAAAATAAAGCAATGAGACAAGTGTCAAACTTGCTATTTTGTCTAAAAAATTAAAACTTTTTCCAATCCATTTAAATGGATTCCAAAGTAATTTATAAAGATACATATCAATATTCCATTCTCTAATATTTAGTAAAAAAATGGTGTTTTTAAATTTTGTTAAAACCGAATTATCTGAAGCATGTTGTTTTGGGATATGTGTAAATACCATGTCATGGATTAAATAGCCAAGTACAGAAGGCGATACTAACAATTGATAGGTTCGTAAAAATGCATTTCCAGCAAAATGTATTAATACAAGAAGATGAAACCCTAAAGCAACTTCGATAAACATAATACCAATTTGTGTTATGGAAGAATAGGCAATTTGTGTTTTTACAGAAGATTGCACACTTGCTATACTTGATGCAATAATACTAGTAAAAAGTCCAATTGTAACAATTAAAATTTTTATAATCACATTGCTTTCCCAAAGTGGTGACGATCTTATTAATAAGAAGATTCCAAGATGAACAGATAATGAACCATAAAAAATTGCACTCGACACCGTTGGTCCTTCCATGGCTCTAGCCAACCAAGATGAAAATGGCATTTGTGCAGATTTTATTGAGACTGCAACAACTATAAGCAAACACATGGTTTGAATATAAACAGGATGTTCTATTAATAAATCTGTTAAAAAACCAGCAGTTTGTAGTTCATGAAATGTGATATTTTTATGAAAAATATGATGTGCCATCCACATCGCCACAATCAAACAAACATCGCCTAAACGATATAATGAAATTACTTTTAATCCATTTTTTACTGGTAAATATCGATCTCTATAAAATGAAATTAATAAAAAAGAAGTGATGCCTAAAATTTCCCAACCGATAAATAACGTTTCAAAATTGCCAGAAAAAATAACAAAATTATATCCTAGATAAAAGAAAAGTAAGGTGTTGAAAAATCTTTTGTAACCTTCATCACGATGCATATAAAATTTGCTAAATATAGTTACAGATAAACTTACTAAAGCGCCAACCAACGCAAAAAATGCAGTTGTTTTATCGAAATAAAAATTAATAAAAAACTCAAATTTTTCTGATTTATAAAGAATAAGATGTTTGTAATCTATTGTTGTGCAGTTATCTGAAATCCATAAAGTGGTAATTGCCAATAAAATTAAAGCATGAAAACTAATAGAAATAATTGCAATATTTGCAAGTGGTTTTTCTTTCTTTCCATCTATAAATAAACTTATAAAAAAAGCGAGTAATGGTAAGTATACGAATAATTGAAGTAGATGTTCCATGGTTTTTATTTATGTAAATAAACAGGCAAGTTTTCCTGAGTTGCGTGAACAATATTATTGGTTTCCATTTCTTTGGCATCTTCAATTAGTGCGTGTATATCTTTGGTTGAAATATTATTTTCAAATGGTTGATAAAGATTGAATGCGCCATCTTTAAAATAAAAAATCTCATTTGTTTCAGGATGAATAGCTGCAACATGCACCCATTCGTTTATAAACCATTCATACATTTCTGGTGATGATTGAATTGTTTTTAAAACAATTTCAGGAAAGTGTTCTACAATAATTAATAAGCGAACTGGATCATGTACTTCAATCATTTGCCAAGGCAAACCAGGACGCAAATCGCCATCGCTACTATTGGCAACGCCAAACAAACCCATTACATTATGTGGTAATTTTGTGCCAGCACCGAGTTTCTGATTGTCCACTCTGGAAAAATAATATTCTAAATTTATACCACCACAAACAGGACCCAAAGGTCGCATTACACCAATTAATAAATCACCATTTAAATCAGTTTTATAGTTATAAGAATTTAAAAATGCTCTTCTATCTAAAAATAAACCTTTTGTTATTTTTCGTTCACCAACAATACAAAGTGTATTCGTTCCATGTCCTAATTCTGGCCGTGGTTCAAATAGCGAAACAGAACGGTCTAAAATGGCTTTTCTTACTTTTTTAATATCTTGTTTTGTATTGATAGATGAAAATCTTCTGGAACGTTCTTTAGCATTTAAATCCAATGCATATTCAAAAGATAAGCTATTTTTTTGATGTGCTATTTTATTTGAATCATTTAAAATACTTTCATCATAATATTCAATCTGATCAGCTGCAGTGTCGTGTAAAGCACCAATAAATTGCGTGGTTTCAGGTATATAAATTCCATTCTTAGAAAGTTGTTCTCTAACTTTTGGATGGTTTGCCATGTGCGCAAATACTCTGGCGTTAACAGAACCAGGTCGACCACTGCAAGCACCGCAATCGTGCGCACCATGATGTGGATTGTTGGCACTACTAGAACCATGTCCAACTACATAAATAATTGGCGCAAATTCTTTTATTAAACCAATACCTTTTAATAAATTTTCTACACGTATCGACATTTCATCAATGGTAAAACCAATTTGCAAACCATTTTCAATATCATCAACATTTTTATTTTCGATAGTAAGTGTTGCTTCTTTGTGCATGTGTGAAAATGCATTTGCAATTGCAGGACTCATTTTTGGTTTGAATAAATGTTGCAGCAAACGAACTGCCGACCAAAAGCCAAGTAAAAATGTGCTTACATAACCAGCTAAAAAAGTATGAGCTTTTCTGGTGTATAATGCTTCATGCAAATGTTCTCTTTCAACATTCAATTCTTTAATTAAATAGTTTGGTGTTACTGGTGCAGGACAAAGTTTGTCGTAGAATTTTGCGCCTTGTGGTTGAAAATAAAACTCAACACCAAAAAAACCTGGACAGCCTAAAGTTTCGCAATTTGAATCAGCCGTTTCTACATTTCTACGAATAGAACATTCTCTTTCATCAATACAAAAAATTGCCTGAAAACTTTTTGTTGAAATCTTACTTTTATTGATTTTATTGTTGATTTGAATTCCAGATAAAACAACATCGTAATAACTCCATTCAAAAGCATCTTGAAATATTTTTAGTACATCATGTAATTCAGTTGTTAAAACTTCTGCAAATAAATCTAAAGGTTGTTGGTTAATTGCATGCGTAATTGGATTCCATTTTTTTCCTAACTTATCATTTAACGCATCAATTTCAAGTAAGAGTTCAAAAATAATTAAATCATTTAAAGAGATAATTCTGGTATCGAATAATGTATCTGGTTTTTCTTCAACGGTGGCAACCATTCCAGACCAACCACGATGTGAAAATTGCTGATCAAATAAATATTGATTATAGTATTTTTCATCACCAACTATAATTTCTAATAAATTTGTTATAGATGGATTTTCAAATAGCAATTTTTTTGCACGATTTGTTTTGAATAAACTTGAATAACTATGTTTTTCTAATGCTTTTATAGTTGCTAAGAATCCGTTTTTATCTAATGGAAATTCCCACATAGAAATTCCTTGGTCTAAATAGCTGGCTAATACACGAAATAAAAGTGGTTGCACTAAATTATCTAAGCTTATTTTGTATTTAGATTTCCATTCACTTCTAAGTAAGCCAATACGTGGTGTTGTGGAATCGTCATATTGTTCGTTTAATACAAAATGTTTCCATTTTTGTAGATTTAGAATACCTTTTCTTTCGATAATAATTCTATCTAAAATGGCATCGTTAATTCTACCAGTTTGGTACAGTTTTCTAAATTCATCTAACTGTAAAGTTGCTTGGTAACCAAATATTTTTGACGCTTTAAAAATAGCATCATAAAATTTTAGATTTTGAAATGCGTGCAAAGAATTATGATGAATAAAATCTTTCAACGGTGTTTGCGATGGAAGATAATGTTTTAGCTCGTGTAGAATATGATGTTCATCAAATTTTGCATTTTCCATATTTGAAATTTATTTAGTATTTGTTGATGAATGATGCACCGTTCGCATCTGAATTATATCTACTAAAAATGCAAAAGCCATGGAGAAATAGATGTAACCTTTCGGAATTTTAAATTGAAAACCTTCTGCTAAAAGTGACACACCAATCATCATTAAGAAACATAATGCTAATATTTTAAATGATGGATGTTGTTTAATGAAATTACTTATAGGTTTAGATGCAATTAGCATAATAACAACTGTAACAATAACAGAGGTATACATGATCCAAAGTTCTTGCACCATACCAACTGCTGTAATGATAGAGTCGATTGAAAAAACGATATCGAGTAAAACTACTTCGAGTAATAATTTTTTAAAATTATTTGTTTTAATATCAGTGACGTTTTCTTCTTTTTTTATTTCTGATTTCTGATAAATTTCTATCGTACTTTTATATAAAAGAAATAATCCACCAAGTATAAGTATCAAACTCTTACCAGAAAAATCAATTCCAAAAGCAGAGAAAAGTGTTTGATCTAATTTTAAAATCCATGAAATAAATGCAAGCAATAAAAGTCTTATGAGCATTGCTAAACCGATGCCCCAAAATCTTAGTTTGTTGCGTTGATGCTCTGGCAATTTATCTGATAGAATAGATATGAAAATAATATTATCTATGCCTAAAATCACTTCTAGCGCAATTAATGATAATAATGGAATAATTGAATCAATCATTGTTTTATTTCTTTTAATGTCTTAATTCTGCTACACTAAAATTTGCATTTTCATCATCACGAATAAACATCACATCATCATAAAAATCTACTACACCTGTTTCTATATTATACATAGCACCAACAACACCAATTTGTCCATTCTCAACCATTTGTTCTAAAATAAAACTTCGTTCGATGATGCTTTTTACAGAACGCTTTACATTTATTTCAGCTACATTTTCTACAAAAGTATAATTGGCTGAAGTTCTATCTTTTTTTGTTTCTTTTTCTTGATAAACTGCAGGTTGTATTTTTGATAAAAGTTCTGTTAAGTTTCCCATTTCCACATGGTCGCAAGCACCTTTTACTGCACCACATTTTGTGTGCCCTAAGACAATAATAAGTTTGGAACCAGCAACTTTGCAAGCAAATTCCATACTGCCTAAGATGTCTGTATTTACGATGTTTCCAGCTATTCTTACAGAAAATATATCACCTAATCCTTGATCGAAAATTAATTCGGCAGATGTTCGACTATCTATACAACTTAATATGGTTGCAAATGGCCATTGTCCATCTCTTGTGTCGTTGACTTGCTCTAGAAGATTTCTTTGTTGTTTTAAATTTTTAATAAAGCGTTCATTGCCTTCTTTTAATATATTCATCGCCATTCTCGGCGTTAATAAATCTTGAGTTTCTTTAGTATGTGTTTTCATTTTTATTTTTTATTTATTAGTGTGCTGATGAGCTATTATGAGATCTTTCTATTTCATAAATTTCTTTAAATCCAATTAATGTGCAGGTGATGTTTTTTAAAGGTGCTTTTATGTCTCTAAATTCTTTGATTAATTCTAAAACATCAAAGTCAATATATTCTGTATCAGATGCATCAATATTTACAAATGCATTTTCTTGAATTTCATCTAATTTTTTTCTGATTCTAGCTTTGTTCAGGAATGAAACTTCTTCAGCTAAATGTAGTGTAATATGTGTACTGTCATCTTTTTTATCAGCATGGAAATAATGCGAATTCTTTAAGTTTCCATGTAAGATTGCTCCAAATGCAGCTACTAATCCAGCAATAACACCAATTAATAAACCTTCTCCTTTTATTGGTTTATATATTCCAAACAAATCAATTGCTAATATTACACTAACTGTTACAATAAAAGGAATAAATTGGTATTTCCCGTTTCTATACATTTGTTTGAAAACAGATAATTTACAAAGTTTATATCCAGTTAAAAGTAAAATAGCTGCTAAAGCTGATAGCGGAATCTTGTTTAATAATCCTGGAATTAAAATAATACATATTAAAAGCAGAAGACCATGAAATATTGCTGATAATTTTGTTTTTGCACCTGCATTAATATTTGCACTACTTCTTACTATAACACTAGTTACTGGCAAACCTCCAATTAAACCTGCAACGCTATTTCCAATTCCTTGAGCTATTAATTCTCTGTTTGTATTGGTTACATTACGTTCTGGATCTAAATTGTCACATGCTTCAATACTTAATAATGTTTCAAGAGATGCAATAATGGCAATCATCACACCTGTTATAATAACTTTGCTGTTTAAAAAACCATTGAAATCTGGAAATGTAAAAAAACTAAAAAATTCAGTTGCGCTACTTGCAGATTTTACATTTACCAAATGCTCTTGAACAATAATTAACGAACTATTAGTTACTTTTAATATTTCATTAATAATAATAGATACAATAACTGCAACTAATGCACCAGGTATAAACTTAAATTTATTTTTTATAAATGGTTTTTCCCAAACGACCATAATGAGAATGGAAATAATACAAATTACAAATACACCAACATCTATGTTTCCGATTGGATGAAAAATTTCGTGGATATCACCAAACGGTAATAATTCAGTTAATAATCCTTTTTCATCTTTATCGTAGCCAAATGCATGTGGAATTTGCTTAGCAATAATTAAAATACCAATACTCGTTAGCATTCCTTTAATTACGCTTGAAGGAAAATAATTAGCAATTCCTCCTAATTTTGCAAATCCAATTAACATTTGTAAGATTCCTGCAATTAAAACGGCACATAAAAAAAGATTAAAATCGCCAATATTGTGTATTGCTGCTAAAACGAGTGCTGCCAAACCTGCTGCTGGTCCGCTAACACTTAAATTTGATCCACTTAAAGAACCAATAACGACGCCTCCAATTATACCAGAAATGATGCCTGAGAAAAATGGTGCACCTGATGCTAATGAAATTCCTAAACATAATGGTAAGGCAACTAAAAATACAACAATACCTGCTGGTAAATCGCTCTTTAAATGAGAAAAATAGTTTTTCATGAAAATTCTTTTAAATAAATGTGTGTGTGTAAAATAAGTTTGTTCATTTAATAAATGAACATTTTGAGTTGTTGGCTCTGCAAAAAATAAGAGATAAATTATGCGATTTCTGGCGGAAAATCTAGTGTTGAAGTGTGGTTTTCATCTTCGGGAAAATGAGCAAATAAAGCAAATTTAGTTGCTTGAAGATTTGTGTATACTAATGTTGAATATGAAGTGTTTAATTGAGTAAAAGGTACAAATTTGAGTTTAAAATCTATTTCAACATCTTTGTCACTTTTTTCTTTTTCAGTTAACTCAATTGTATTGTCTTCACCATTATATAAATAGTTTGGTAGTATGGTAGTAACCATAACCAAAAGCAAAATTATATAAACCGAATAACTTTTCACAGTGCAATATTAATTCCTAAAAGACAGAATTCCAAATTGTAATATTACGTTTAACATCTTTTAAACATTAAAAGTTCATTCTAAAACAAAAAAAATGAAACTTTTATTCAATTTATTTCATTTATCTTCAAACAGAATTAACTAAATATGGAAAATTTTAACGAACGATTTCGACAAGTAGTTTTTTTTATCTTAATTGCTGCACTGAGTTTGCTCATTTTTTGGCAAATAAAATCTACAGTTCCAGGAATTTTAGCAGCGATAACATTGTATGTTTTAAATAGAAAATTATTGTTCAAATTGTATTTCCGAAAAAAATGGAACAGAACATTAGTCGTACTTTTATTATTGTTTATTGATTCTTTGATGTTGCTCGTTCCAATCGTTTTAGCAGCTATTTTTATTTTACCAAAACTATCTTATTTAACCGATAATGCAAACGAATTATATGCAGGTTTAAAAGAAATTATTGAAAAAATTTCTACACGATTTGGAATTGAAATTTTATCCAAAGAAAACTTAAGTAATTTACCAAGCATTGTATCATCGGTATTGCCTAATTTTTTAGGTACTGCTGCCAGTGGATTGACTAATTTAGGTGTATTCTATTTTATTCTTTATTACATGTTGCAATATGCAGAAAAGATGGAATCGGTTATTTCAAAATACATTCCGTTAAAAAACAAAAATATATCCATGATTGCATCTGAAACAAAAGATATAGTTACATCTTATGCAATCGGAATTCCAATTTTAGCGGTAGCACAAGGCATTTGTGCTACTATAGGTTATTGGATATTTGGTGTAGAAAATCCAGTTTTTTGGGGTTTTATTACCGCGCTTTGTTCCGTAATTCCATTTGTTGGTTCTGCACTAATTTGGGTGCCACTCGTAGCATATTTATACGCTACCAATGACACACATCATGCGTTGTTTTTAGCCATTTATAGTATTGTGGTAGTTTTAAACGTAGATAATTTATTGCGTATTGTTTTATTAAAAGCATTTGCAGATATTCATCCTTTAATTACTCTGTTTGGTGTAATTGTCGGTTTGCAATTATTTGGTTTCTTAGGATTAATTTTTGGACCACTTTTAGTCTCATACTTATTGTTGTTAATGAGAATTTATGTTAACGAATTTGCTGATACTGAAACAATAAATTAAATTTTATTTGTACAGAAAGAATATGAACGTGAAAGAAAATAAAGAAATTGCACACTATGTGTTTTCTGGTTCTACTACTATGATTGGTGTTTGTATAACTGTAATTGCATTATTTAAAGCAATGAATGCAGGTTTGCAAACTTATGCTGATGAAATATTAGGTATCAATATACTCGTATTTATTTTAGCCACTTTTTTTTCCTATTTATCATTGCGAAATAGTGCTAAAAAGTGGGAAAAAATAGCTGATTATTTATTTTTTATTGGATTAATTATTTTACTAATTGTCGGAATTATGATTATTTTTTCAACGTATTAAAACATTGCTTTTCAGTTTTAAATAAATTGATTTACCTTTGCAAAATCATTTAAATTAATAGTTCTTTACAAAATTGCCCAGATGATGAAATTGGTAGACATGCTACTTTGAGGTGGTAGTGACCGTAAGGTTGTGCAGGTTCGAATCCTGTTTTGGGCACTTTCTATTTTTTAAACCATAGTGTTTATTGCATCATCAAACGTTGCGAATAAGAATTGGTTTCGTCAGTTAACACCAAATAATACAGACCTTTTGGTAGATAAGAAAAATCAAATTGATACGTTTCATTCATTGTTGCAAAAGAACGCATTTCTTTTTCAGAAATTAAATTTCCAACTACATCATATAATTTCAACATTGCATTTGGAGAAAATAATTCTTCAGCAATTGTAAATTTTCCATCATTCGGATTTGGATATAATTTTATTGGTTTATTTAATTTTTGCTTGGAAATGTCAGTAATTGTTGGTACTTCGTACACATTTACAATTTGAAATCGCGATGAATCATGGTCTTTGTTCGCTTCCATACCACGAACAGCCATAATTCCATTATTGTTATATGCTAATTGATAATCATAATCTATATGAATATGTCCAGTCATCCAAAGTCCTAAATTATTTTTATATGGATTTAGCATTGAGGTTAATTTATTATATTCATTCATGTCAAACACAAAACCAGATAATATAAATAATGGATTATTAGTCGCAGGATGGTGCGAAATAAAACAAACATTTTTATTGCGTTTACGTGTGTTTGTTGCCATTTCATTTTTTAACCATTGAAAAGTGCCACCTTGCCAATCCATCAATTGTGCTTCTGGACCAATGCCTGGTTCTGGCTTATTTACATGGTATCTTGGATTAAAATCTAAACTATAAAAAATAAAATTTTCGTATTCAAATGAAAAATTTTGCAGATAATGATATTGATCAGATTCTGGATTGTAAACACGCGTTAATCGAGTTCCATCATTCCAATTCGCAAAAAAAGTTTTATCAGCAGTATAAACACTGTCAAAAACTTCATTCATAATAGAATCACCACAAGCAGTTGACGCTTCGGTTTGGTAACGAACATAAGGCCACGCATCGTGGTTGCCAATTACAGGAACATAAGGCAATTTCAAATCGCTCATTATTTTTTTTACCATCTTAAATTCTGATTTTTCTGCGCTACCAGTTAAATCACCGGAAATTACCACAAATTTTATGTTTTTATCTTGCTCATGAAAATTAATCCATTTCACAGCTTCACGCAATGCACGAGCTGGTTTACTGTTATCAACTGAAGGCATCGTATCATTAAAAAAACCTTGTGTTCCGTAATCGCTGATGCCTTCGCCAATATGAATATCCGTGATATGAACAAATGAAAATTTATAAACTGAACCTAGAATATCTTTATTCAAATTATATTCAGGCATCACGGTTGTTTGAGCATAGATGTTTTTAACAGTAAAAAATAAAAAGAAGCAGATCAATCTAAAAATGGATTGTTTTGCTATTGTATCTAAATTATTTTGAATACGATTTCGCATATAAACTTAAAATTAGTTAAAATGGTACATTAATTGTACTTATCCACAATATAATAATAGTTTTGCGGTTGGACGTATATTGTTAAATTCGTAATTTCGTTAAAATTTTTAAGAGCATGATTGGATTTATTTTACAAGCAGTAACACCGATGGCAACTACAGTTGCAGATTCTACTGCTTTGTCTGGAGCAACAGCAGCAGCTACACAAGAAATGTCGATGATTTCGATGTTATTTAAAGGTGGTTTCATGATGGTTCCATTAATGGTCTGTTTAGCAGTGGCATTATTTTTTATTGTTGAACGATTCTTATTTTACAACAAACGTTCTTCTATAAATGAAAATTTAGTTAGAGATGTGTTAGATAAATTATATGCTGGAAATATTCAAGGCGCTGATGCACTTTGTTTGGCAGATAAATCTGCACTTGGAAATGTATTACAAGCTGGCGTTGGACAATTAGGCAAACCGATTGATCATATCGAAAAAGCGTTAGATATTCAATCTAATATTGAAATTAATGAGATGGAAAAACGTAGTAGTTATATCAGTTTAATTTCTGGTATCGCACCGCGTTTAGGTTTTATCGGAACTATTTTAGGTGTAATTAAAATATTTTATAACATCGCAGCATCTGGTGGTAATATTTCCATCGATACTATTGCTGCTGGTTTATATCAAAAAATGATAACATCAGGTACAGGTTTGATTGTTGGTGTAATTGCATTTATGGGTTTTCATTTATTATTGACTAAAATTGATAATTACTCGATGCGTTTGCAAAAACAAATTTTTGAGTTTGTAAAAGGAATTCAAAAACCAGTTAAATAATTATAAAAAAGAGAAGTTATGAATATCAAAAGAAGAAGACCGTTTCATGATGAAGATGCTATGGCATCGATGAATGATATTATGTTCTTTTTAATGTTGTTCTTTTTAATTATTTCTACAATGGCAAATACGAACGTCATCAAGTTGATGTTGCCAAAAGCAAACAGTACAGAAAAGTTAGCAAAACAACCTTTAACTTTATCGGTAAACGAAAACAAAGAATACTTTATCAATACTACACAAATACCTTTAGAAGGTTTGGAAAATGCATTGTCTGCAGCCTTAGCAGATAATCCAGATCCAACAGTAGTGTTGCGCGTAGCTCAAACATTAACTGTTCAAGATTTAGTAGATGTGATGACTATTGGTGCTCACCTGAAAATAAAAATGGTGTTGAGTACCGACAAAAAATAATCAAACCATTTTCTTCAAAAATGCCTGTATATCATAATACGCTTGCATTGCTTCATCGCTTATTTTTGGAATATTAAAAAATCCATGCACTAACTCTTTATAATCTTTTTGTAGAACGCTGTTTCCAGCCAACTTTAATTTTTCAGCATATTCCATTCCTTCATCTTTCAACGGATCGTATTCAGCTGTAATGACAAATGCTGCTGGTAAATTTTTAAAATCACTTTGATAAATAGGCGAAACAGCTGGATTGCATTTGTCTGCTGGATTTGGCGTGTATTTTTGTTGAAACCACAACATAGCATCTTTCGTTAACAAATAACCAGTTTGGTATTTTTCAATCGAATTAGATGCAATTTTTCCATCTAACCAAGGATATATTAAAACTTGAGCCGCAATTTTTATTGTTGCATGGTTTTTAAAATAATGACCTGCACAAGCTGCTAAATTTCCACCAGCACTATCACCTGCAACAATGATTTTTGATGCGTCTATGCCTAATTCTTTTGCGTGTTGATGTACATACTCAATAACTTTATAGAAATCTTCATGTGCAGCTGGAAATGGATGTTCTGGTGCTAATCGATAATCAACTGATATAACAGTACAATCATTCATAGCACACAATCGTCGTGTTACATAATCATGCGACTCAATATTATAATATACAAAACCACCACCATGTCCGTAAATAATCACTTTTTGATTTGCTGCTGTAGAATTTCTATATAATCGTACAGGAATGTTATCAATTGTAAAATCCTTGATTTCTTTAATTTCTTTTTTAGAATTAAATAATCGATTGCCTAACGCAGCAACTTTCATATTCTTAATTCTGGTTTTTGCAATTTCACTGTCTTCAGCTTGTCGAATTGGTTGCACATTATTTACAAACCACAATATTAATTTTAATTTCCAATTCATGTATTGATAGCTATTTAATGATTATTTTTATCGAAGATAAAATAATTAATTTATGGATTGGATAACAAAAGATAATAAACTCGAAAAAGAGTTTGTATTTAAGGATTTTATAGATGCATTTGCATTCTTAACAAAAGTGGCCATTGCAGCTGAAAAACAAAACCATCATCCTGAAATTTTCAACGTTTATAATAAAGTAAAAATTTCACTACAAACTCACGACGCAGGCAATTTAGTTACAGAAAAAGATTATACATTAGCAAAAACGATTGATGCATTTATATGAGTAATGATTTATTTTCGAATCAACAAAATGATTTTATTGCACAAACAAATCTGCTTCTAAAAAAGTTAGATGATTTTATTCCTGAAAACGAATTGGAACAATTTTGTGAAGATTTAAAATCAGTAATTAATTTCCATGATAAAAAATATTATGTAGATGCTGATTCCATTATCTCAGATTATGATTATGATTTATTGTTTAAAAAACTAAAACAACTTGAAGAAGAAAATCCAAATTTAATCACTGCAGATTCACCAACTCAACGAGTAGCCAAAGGATTGAATAATGAATTTGCAACCGTTGCGCATTTGGTTCCAATGTTGTCTTTAGAAAACTCTTACAACATAACCGATTTACAAGATTTTGATACACAAGTAAAAAAAGCACTTTCTGAAAATGCCAATATTGAATACATTGCAGAACCAAAATTCGATGGTTCATCAATTGCATTGGTTTATGAAAAAGATATACTCGTGCGTGCTGCAACACGTGGTAACGGAGTTGAAGGTGATGAAATTACACAAAATGCAAAAGCAATAAAATCCATTCCATTAAAAGCAAATTTTTCGCAATATGGAATTTCTAAAATTGAAATTCGCGGCGAAGTAATTATGGAATTATCCGTTTTAGAAAAATTAAATAAAGAACGAAAAAATAAAAATGAACAACTTCGTCAGCAAAATAAAAAAGAACTCGAACTTTATAAAAATGCACGCAACACAGCTGCTGGAAGTTTGCGTTTAAAAAATCCACAAGAAGTTGCCGAACGCAAATTAGATGCTATTTTATATCAAATTGGATATGCAGAAGATGCAAATGGAAATGACATAACCAATGTTTTTGAATCGCATTTTAAGAATTTAGAAACATTGGATTCTTTGGGTTTTAAAACACCATTTAAAGAAAAAGGAATCTTTACATCGATTAATGATGTTGAACAATTTTGTTTGCACTGGCAAGATAAACGCGATTCGTATCCAATTGATATTGATGGTATGGTGATTAAAGTAAACAGCATACAACAACAACAAGTAATTGGCAGAACTTCGCATCATCCAAAATGGGCAATTGCTTATAAATTTAAAGCTAAGCAAGCATTCTCAAAGTTACATAATGTTGAATTTCAAATTGGCAGAACTGGTGCCATTACACCAGTTGCAAAAATTGAACCGGTGCAATTAATGGGTGTCGAAATCTCATCGATTTCATTGCATAACGAAGATTTTATAATTGATAAAGATATTCGCATAAATGACACCGTTATTGTTGAACGCGCTGGCGACGTGATTCCTTATATTGTTGGTAGTTTAGCTGAACGACGAACTGGAAACGAAACAAAAATTCAATTTCCAACACATTGTCCGAGTTGCAATCATACATTGGTGAAACCAATAGAAGAAAGTATTTGGCGTTGCGTAAATGCAAATTGTCCAGCACAAATTGAAGAACATTTAATTCATTTTGTCTCCAAAGAAGCGATGAATATTTTTGGATTTGGTGAAGAAAATGTTCGAACGTTTGTCAACCAAAATATGATTACTGATATTCCATCAATCTATAAAATAGATTACGAAAAAGTTGCAACAATTGAAGGTTGGAAAACTAAATCTATACAAAATTTAAAAGATGGAATTGAACAATCTAAACAGAATGAAAACTGGCGCTTGTTGGTTGGTTTAGGTATTCGACATATTGGTGTTACTACTGCAAAAATGCTCTCAAAGCAAGTAGATAATTTAATGGATTTTTCAGAATGGAATGAAGAGCAATTTTTACAATTAGAAGATGTTGGTCCAAAAGTTGCCTTAGCATTGCAACAATTTTTTGCTGATGAAGAAAATAAAAATTTACTAAATCAACTTCAAAAATTAGGATTAAATTTATCTAAAACAGAAACCGTTTTAGCATCTAATAAATTAGCAGGAAAAACATTTTTATGTACTGGTACATTTCCGCTAAATTCGCGCGATGATATTAAAAAAATGGTGGAAAATAACGGTGGTAAAAACCTAAGTGCAGTTTCTGCCAATTTAGATTATTTAATTGCTGGCGAAAAAGCAGGAAGCAAACTCACAAAAGCACAAAAAATTGAAAGCATCAAAATAATAGACGAAAACGAGTTTTTAAAAATGATTGAATAATTAGTTTATTTTATACTATAACTAAATCTGTATTTTTATCTTATTTTTGCAATATGAAATACCTTATAGTTTTATTAATATCATTTTTGTTTTTTTCATCTTGTAAAAAGAAATATTTTTACAGTGAATACCAATCGGTAAATGTGAAAAATTGGAAACCTACTGACACATTAAAGTATCTGGTAGATATTGAAGACGTCAATTCTTTGTATGATATTTCAATTAGTGTACGTCATCAAAAAGAATATGAGTTTAGTAATTTATGGCTGAATGTTATAGATACATATTCAAGTGTAAAAGAAACGTTTCGGTTGGAAGTTCCACTTTTTAAAAATACAGGAAAACCATATGGCGAATCTTCTGGAAGTTTATGCACGCAAACCATTAAATTTCAAAAAAATATAAGATTTCCTAAAAAAGGAAAATATGAAATCAAAATAGTTCAACTCATGCGCAAAGAACCACTTATTGGTATTGCAGATGTTGGTATAATTATAGAAACTAAGAAATAATTAATTCAATAACAATACACTGAAATTCCATTTTTTGAGTAACTGGATATCCTCAATTTTTCATAACTTTAAAAAAACAATGTTATGCGTAAAATTTTATTTTCTCTTACATTTCTATTTTCACTACATGCAGTTGCTGTTTCATTAGTGCGTGGTCCGTATTTACAAAGTTTAACGAATAACAGCGTTAAAATTATGTGGCGCACTTCCGATTCTACCAAAAGTATATTGAGATATGGTAATTCACCAACTTCATTAACTAATATAATTTCAGACACAATTCGCAAAAAAAATCACATAGTAAAAATTAGTGGACTCAATGCTAAGTCAAAATATTTTTACAGTGTTGGTTTTGATACGGTTACTTTAGCTGGTGGAAATGATCAACACCATTTTATAACTGCACCGTTAATTGGTGATACTTCAGGTTTTAAATTTTGGGTAACTGGTGATTTTGGTGGTGGAAATAACGAACAAATAAAAGTGCGTTGTTGGTTTGAAAATTATCTGCAAGGAAATGTAGTTGATGGCTGGTTGTGGTTAGGAGATAATGTTTACAATGACGGTACTGACGCAGAATACACGGCAAAAGTATTTGATAAATATTATGGATATGATTCTATTTTTCGTTTCTTAAACTTTTATCCAATTCCAGGCAATCACGATTATAATAGCGTGAATCGTTTTGATAATCCAATTTATCACAAAGGTCCATATTTTGATATGGTTGAAGTTTTTAAAAATGCAGAAATGGGTGGCTTGCCTTCTAATACCGAAAATTATTATTCATACGATTATGGTAACACGCATTTTATTGCTCTCAACTCAGAATTATACCAATATATTTTTAACGATTTGCCAGACGTATATAAAACATGGTTAACAAATGATATAAAAAATTCAACAAAGAAATTTAAAGTTGCATATTGGCATCAGCCACCATATTCTAAAGGTTCGCACGATTCTGATGATGCTTGGGAATTATTTATGGGTTCAATGCGTCAGCGGATTGTGCCTATTTTAGAAAAATATGGTGTTGATTTGGTATTGTGCGGACATAGCCATGTGTATGAACGTTCTTATTTAATTAATAAACACACTGGGTTTTCATCAACATTTAACAGAGCAACGATGTTAGTTGATAGTTCGTCTGGAAATCCAGATAGTAATAAAACCTACATTAAATATACGTACGGCGCAAACAAAGACAAAGGTACTGTGTACGCAGTTGTTGGTAATAGCGGAAAACACGAACCAGAAAATGGAAAGATGCATGCTGTTATGTATAAAAAATACGCTGCTGATAAAGGTGTTGGCAGCATGATTTTAGAAGTGAAAGGGAACACTTTACTTTGCTCTTACTATAAAGAAAATGGCGAATTGTTTGATCGTTTTTCTATTGTAAAAAGAGATAGCACTAGTGTTATTTTAGGAACTAAATCCAATTCAAATGTAACTGATTTAAAAGTGTTTCCAAATCCATTTGCTAATTCTATTAATATAGAATTTGAAGCAAAAAATAATCAGCCAACTACAATTCAATTACAAAATATAATTGGACAATTACAGATAGAAACAGTTTGGCGAGGCAACTCAATAGTTGGCAATAATAAAATAGAAATTAAAAATTTAAATCAATTGCCAAACGGTGAATATATTATTTCGGTGACGCAACAAGATGAAATAGTGAGTGAAAAAATCCTAAAAATCCAAAATTAAATTTCTTAGTATTTTTAAATAAATAAAAAAAAACGGATTCATTTGAATCCGTTTTTTTATTGTTTAAATATTATTCGTCATCATCGTCGCCATCATCATCACTTGCTGCTTCATCATCATCGTCATCGTCGTCGCCATCATCGTCATCTTCGTCGTCAAATCCATATTCTAAATCATCTGCACTTTTTACTCTGCCTTTTGCTTTGCGTTTGCCACCATCATCTTCATCACTCTTGTCAAAATCATCAAAATCACCACCAGCACCAATTGGAATTTCTTTTTCTGTTGGCGCAACAACTTCAGGGAACAATTCATCATCATCATAATCATTCACCATTTTTTGTAATTGTGTAGATACTTTTACTAAATAAGTGGTGTCACCTAAGTCTATTGGAACTGCGGAAACGAGTTCTTTTTTTGCATTTGTAAATTTGATAATTCCTTTATTATATCCATGCGGATATTTTTCGGATAATAAACCTAATACTTCATCAGGAACATTTTTATAATCAACTATAACTTTACGTTTGCCATCTGGAGAAGGTCTTGGAACCGTAATTGGCGGTGGAAGCTGTTCTTTTTGTTTTTTAGTTAATTTTTTAGTTTCTGCTTTGTCGCTCGTTTCTGCAACAGGCGTTGTTGCTTTTTTAACTACTTCTTTTACAGGTTCTGATTTTGCAACCGTTTTTGTTTTAACAGGTTCAGTGTTTTTTGGAATTGTCTTTTCAGGAATTGATTTTTTTTCCACGGGTTTCTTCGGTTCTGGTTTAATAATTGATTTCGGTTTTACAGTTGCTTCTTTTTTTGCTTCTGTTTTTTTAGGTATTGATTTTTTCACAGTTTTGACAACTTCTTTTTTTGCAACTGGCTTTACGGCTACTTTAGCAGTTGTTTTTTTTACTTCTGGTTTTAAAACTGTTTTAGAAGCTGGTTTCTTTACAACTGGCTTTTCTGCTGCTTTTGTGCTTTTTGTAACAACAGATTTTACCACTGCTGATTTTTTAGCAACTGCTTTTTTGGGTGCTACTTTAGCAACCTTTTTCGGCTCTTCTTTATTTGCTTTTTTTCCCATTGACAGAATATTGTTGATGAGTTTTAAAATCATTGGCTAATGTAAAATGAATTCAACCAAATATGCAAATATTTTTCAAAAAAAAAACTATTTCATTAAACTTTTTTTCTTTTTCTAAGTCAAACCTATAGATTTTACAGAATCAGCATCAAAAATAATTTCTAAAAACAAATAAAAGTAACCTTATGAAGAATTTTATGATCATCTTAGTTTGCATCATTTCTTTTAATCAATTAAGTGCAAAACCACGAAAAGTTGTTGTTGTGAAAACACAACCTGCTAAAGTACATTATACAAAACCATACTATTGTAAAGTGCAACCTGTCCGAAACAATGTAATTGTTGTTAAATCTTCTTGTCCATCTCCAAATCATATTTGGATAGATGGCGACTGGATTTGGGATAATCAGAGCAATCAATATGTTTATGTGGAAGGAAAATGGATAGTACCAAATGTAGGTAAGGTATGGGTTCCTGGTCATTGGAAAAATACTCAATATGGCTGGTTTTGGAGAAAAGGACATTGGCGTTAATTTTTTATATCACTTCATTATTACTTTCCAATTTCTATAAAATCATAACATTCCTTTAATCTCTATCTTTTTATTTTTGTAGGATGTTCATGCAGTAGAATCTTCATGAAATTTTTTACAAATAATATTTTTTCCTTATGATAGAAACAGATATTTGCATAATAGGAGCTGGACCTGTTGGATTATTTGCAGTTTTTGAAGCTGGTTTATTAAAAATGCGTTGCCATTTAGTTGATTATTTACCACAAGTTGGTGGTCAACTTTCTGAAATTTATCCTAAAAAACCAATTTACGATATTCCTGGTTATCCAATTGTTGGCGCACAAGAATTGGTTGATAATTTAATGGAACAAGCAAAACCGTTTGATCCTACATTTACATTAGGTGAACGAATAGAACAAATCGAAAAACAGGAGGATAATACCTTCATTCTGACAACACACTTAGATACTAAAATTCATGCAAAAATAATTTGTATTGCTGGTGGTTTAGGTGTTTTTGAACCACGTAAACCTGCTTTGGAAAATTTAGCAGATTATGAAAAAAATGGCGTTGAATACATGGTGTTAGATCCAGAAAAATACCGTAATAAAAAGATTGTAATTGCTGGTGGTGGTGACAGCGCATTGGACTGGACCATGTTTTTGGCTGATGTTGCTGCAGAGCTAACTATGGTTCATCGTGGTGAAATGTTTCGTGGTGCGCCTGATAGCGTAGATAAAGTGAAGCAATTAGCTGATGAAGGAAAAATAAAATTAGAACTAAATTCAACTATTTCGCACTTACATGGCGACGGAAAATTATCTTCAGTAACCATTACAAATAATGATAGATCAGCAAAAGAAGTTGAATGTGACTATTATTTAGCATTATTTGGTTTGAGTCCAAAATTAGGGCCAATTGCAAATTGGGGTTTGAGTATCGACAAAAATGCAATACATGTTGATACCAAAGATTATTCTACTAACCAAAAAGGTATTTATGCTATTGGTGATATAAATACCTACGAAGGTAAATTAAAATTGATTTTATGCGGTTTTCATGAAGCAGCAATAATGTGTCATAGTGCTGCTGAATTGATTTCTGGTAAAAAACCTTCATTAAAATATACGACAGTGAATGGTGTTAATGCATTTTAATTTGCCCACTTATTTGTAGTTTTAAAATTCAAAAACTAACTCTTTAAAGATATATTTTATAATTTGTAACAAAATAATTACAAATTAATATTCTGAAAGTTGCAAACTTTTTCATGGATAGCATCATTGTCAACATACAAAAAGAAGATTTTACTTTTCTTCCATTGGAAGTACCACTTGGTGTACAGCTATCATTAATGGAAGTGCTAAAAGGAGAAGGTTATCCAATTGAAGCCATTTGTGGTGGTATGGCGATTTGTGGCACTTGCAAAGTAGAAGTCTTGAACAAAGATGAAATATTATTAGATGGTGCAAATGATGATGAACTATGCATGTTAGATACTTTACCATGCAATACAGGTAATTGTAGATTAACTTGCCAAATCCAGATTTCAGAAAAAATCAACGGTATTAAAATCAAAATTCCTTCAGAATACTAAAAATGATGTATTTTAAGTCATTTTTCTAACTGTTTATAGTTAGTTTGATATTTGTATAATTACAATTGTTAATAATATTTCTAGGCAACTTACTTGCATTTTCGGATATTTGCAATGTGTTTGAATAAACCAAATTAATGCAATTTGTTTTAGTTTCAACACATTTTTTAACAGCACTTGTAAATGCATATGTCGTTTATTCGACATAGGTGTTTATTGAAAATTTATTTAGGTCAAAAAAACAATCATGAAAAAGATACATCAGCTATTAGTATTGTTCTTAATTTTATTATTTACACAATCTAGTTTCGCACAAAAAGAACCAAGAGAGCCAAGAGAAAAAGATACTGTAAAACTTCGTGATAAAATTAAAGATGTACCACAGGTAATTGTAAAGAAGTCAAATAAAGAATTTACACTAAAAGGCACTATTACAGATAAAAAAACTAAAGAACCACTAATTGGTGTAAATATCTTCGTGGAAGGAGATCAAATGAAAGGTACTGTTACTGATTTTGATGGTAGATATGAGATGAAAGTCAATGAAGGTGATCAGGTTGTTTTTAGATACGTTGGTTATGAAGACCAAAAACTAGCAGCAACTGGTTCGCAAACATTTGATTTAATAATGGGTGAACAAGAAACAGAATTGAATACTGTAGTGATTTCTGCTTCACGTTCCAAAGAAAAAATTTTAGATGCTCCAGCATCTATTGTGTCAGTTGAAGCTGCTGCCATCAAAAACAAAGCAGGTGTTGGAATTACCGATCATTTGAAAAACATTTCAGGTGTTCAAGTTCAACGCACTGGTATACAAGGTGGCCAACCATCGGTTCGTGGTTTTAGTGGATATTTCACTAGTGATGTCATGTCATTAACTGATAACCGTGTTGCAAAATTACCGAATACTGGTTTGAATATGTATCAAATGATGACTACTACCGATGAAGATATTGAACGCATTGAAGTATTAAAAGGTCCTGCTGCTGCTTTGTATGGTCCAAACGCAAACAATGGCGTTATTCATATCATCACCAAATCACCATTGAAATATCAAGAAACAAAATTCTGGACTTCAGTTGGTTTTCGTGTGAAAATTAAAGATACATTACAAGATATTAATCGCGATAATCCAAAATTTGATTATGATAAATTAGCACAACGTACTATGTTCGCATTTGGTTTTTATCATTCAGATACTATCGATGTGAAAAATCCAAACGTAAAAATGGGTATGAAGGTTTCTGCAAAATTTTTCACTGGTCACGATTGGCGTTATAGCGATTTAGGTGATCCGTCTTCAGTTATTTTATTCTCTGGTTCTTCAGATTCTATTTATTACGAACTACCAGATGGATCTAATGATCCGAATGGTGTTGGTCGAGCAATTAAAAACGGTCGTGACGAAAGAATATTAAACGGTCAAGTAGATAGTCGTTTGGATATCAAAATAAAAGAGGATTTTAATGTTGTTTTGGCTGGTGGTGTTAATGTTAGTAACGGAATTATTACAAGTCCGATTGGTGCTATGCAAAATAAAAATTGGACGTACAGTTGGGCACAGGTTCGTTTTATGTGGAAGAATTTATTTGTGCAAGCATACATGAATGGAAATAACTCGCACAAAACATTTTTTGTTCCAGTTGGTGGCCGCTACGTTGATAAATCACACATGTATTCTGTCCAAGTTCAAAATTCAACTGAGTTATTTAAAAAACGCGTGAATTTAGTGTATGGTTTTGATGCGTTCTTTACTCGACCAGAAACAAAAGGTACGTTAAATGGTAGTTTTGAAGACAAAGATAATATAGATGAATATGGTGTTTATCTGCAAGGTGATTATAAAATTCACCCACGTTTTAGTGCTATTGTTGCTACGCGTTTAGATTATAATACAGCCGTAAAAAAATTATTATTTTCACCAAAAGTTGGTGTTGTTTATAAACCAGCAACAGGACATAATTTGCGTTTTACATTTAATCGTGCATTCAAAAATCCAGCATCTGCTGCATATTATGTAGATGTTCTACAAGGTAGAATTCCAACTGGAATTGAAGTTAGAAATTTAGGAACACCACGTGATGGTTTTCATTATAGCTTTGCAGAAAATCCAAATTATGGAAATCAAGTGCTGCCGCAATTTTTATCACCATACGGAATAAAAGGGCAATTTCACAATGTTGGTGATGCTTCTTTTTCACAAATAGGTTGGGACGGAATCTTAACTGCCATCAACAGCCAATTTGGTGTGCAAGCAAATATTGATGCAAATTCCATTTTATTACCTTTAATAAACGATATTGTAAATCAAATTATTCCACAAGACATTCCAACTGATATTCAACAAAATGTAAACAATTTAAATACTGGAAAACAAATTTTTGAATCGAATAATGATCAATGGAAAAAAACACAAGATATTAAAGGTTTGGTGCCTACTACAACATATACTTATGAGTTAGGTTATAAAGGCGTGATTGGAAAAATGTTAGGGTTGCAAGTCGATGTATATAGAACAGATTTTAAAAATTATTTAGCACCTGTTCAATTGTTAACACCAACTGTAATGTTCGATGCTGATCAATTGATGGCTTATTTAGCACCTCGAATTACTCAAAATTACAACAACTTAAATCCATTGATTAAAGGTGCAATGAACTTGTTTTTAGATGGAAGTGAGAAATTTAATGGTAATAATAATGGTTCTGGCGATGATGAATTTGTTCGTTTAATTCGTCGTGCAGTAGAAAATTTACCAATTGGTGTTATCACACCTAAAGAAGCAAATGGACCCAATTTATTATTAGTAACGCGCAACGTTGGAGATTTAACAGTGTATGGTGTTGACTTTAATTCTAACTTATATTTGCCAAAAGGAATTGCATTAAACCTCAATTACTCTTTTGTTGATAAAGATTCAGTTAAATTAGAAAGTGCACCTCAAGGTTATATTGCATTGAATTCACCAAAACACAGAGTAAATGTTGGTGTAAATTATTTCGCAGAAAAAATTGGATTAAATGTTGGTGTGAAATTTAATTGGAGTGCTGGATATCCAGTATTATCTGGTAATTTCATCGGTCGTGTAAAACCAACACACGATATGGATTTAGATATTTCTTACACACCAAAATTCTTAAAAGATCATTACAACCTTACCGTATCTATTTCTAATTTATACAATCGTAAACAACAATATTTCGTTGGTGCGCCTTACATGGGTTTGATGGGAAATATGAAGATGACTTATACGCTATAATATTACTTTAGAAAAGTTTCTTATCGTTTTGAACGAAACTTTTCTAAAGTTTATAGTATAATTTTCAAATCAGCAAATCATTTTGTATTATTGAAGTATGGAGATTCGAAATATCTCATTATTGCTCAATATTCCTCTTTTACTCATCGGATTTTTCTTATTAAATCGTGGTGCTGGTATGCTCGTTGATGGCGCATCATCGATAGCAAGAAAATTAGAATTGCCAGAAACCATGATTAGTTTTACAGTCATCGCTTTCGGTACTTCATTGCCAAAATTATTCACTGTATTATTGGCTGCATACAACGGTTATTTCGATTTAGCCGTTGGAACAATAATTGGCAGTTGCATCTTTAATTTCTTAGGTGTACTCAGTATTGCTGGATTCTATAGGCCAATTCGTGCTAATAGAAACACTGCGTTGTTTGGTTTTTTAGGTTTAATAGTAAGTACTATTTTGGTGTACGTTTTGGCAAATTATAATATTGAAAAACAAGCTGCTATCCATTTTATCACTAAAAGGGAAGCCGTTATTTTATGTATTGGTTTTGTACTATTTATGACTTATGGCTATTTCAATGTAAGGCATCATCATGCAATTTGGTTTACCGAAACAGAAGTAGAACATACTTTTTATCCAGTTTGGTTTTCCATTATTTTATTAATTATTGGTGTATTTGGTTTAGTTGCTGGTGGTGTTTTATGTGTAGATAATTTAGCAGATATTTCAAGAAAATTTCATTTGTCGCAGCGGTTTTTGGGTCAATTTATTTTATCAGTTGGTGGCTCTTTTGTGATGCTTTATTGGATAATGATTGCCAAAACCAATCAATCAAAATTTGAAGTTAGCAATTTGGTAGGACAAAATATGTTGAACTTATTAGCCATGCTTGGCATTGCCGCATTCATTCAGCCAATCACATTCAATACATCTTATAATATCGATTTATTTATTTTAATTGGTGTATCAGTTTTGCTAATGTTGATGTTGTGGCTCGGCAAAAAACTCACGCTCAATTTATGGAAATGCCGCTTCTTGTTTTTATTACTATTGATGTATATCGTGTACTTATTTGTTCGATAATTTTTACTCATTTATCTTTCTGCTAACATGATAAACAGCTCTTCCTTCAGCTACTAGCGTATTGTCATTTACAGTAAAAACTTGCATGTTTGTCGTGATAATTTTATTGCCACTTCTAACAATTCTTGCTTCTATTATTAAATCTGAATTTCGTGCAGAACGAATGTAATCAACACGCATATCTACTGTTACGATTTTGTCTTCTATAGAGTTTAAGGTAGTAATACCAGCAATACCACCAACTGCATCCATTGATGCCGAAATTACACCACCATGAATTGCTTGAATTCTTCCATCACCAACTAATTCTGGTTTAAATTTTATAGATGCTTTTGCAAATCCATTTTCTAGTTCTTGTAACTCAAGTCCAATATATTTGTTGAACGGAATTAGTTCGTTGAAAATATTAAAATATAATTCTTTCTGTGCTTTCATAAAATTTAGGTTTATTTAAATTTCATTCTCAATAAATAATTGCGACGTAATATAATCACAAAATAATTTACCAGAATTGGTTAATGTATAGATTTCATTGTCAACAGCAACCCATTTGTTGTCTATAAATGGACAAACCTCAAACAAAAAATGACGCTGAAAATCATCACTAAAATCGTGTTTTATTTTAGCCAAATCAACACCAAAAACAGTTCGAATACTCGTCATAATATATTCATTGTAGCAATCAGTTAAAGATAAAATTTCACTTTCATTTGCAAATTGATTGTTCAAAATTTTCTTTGCATAAATTGCATTGTTTGCAACGTTCCAATATCTTTTAAAACCATCAAAACTATGCGCAGACGGACCAATACCTAAATAAGAAATTCCTTTCCAGTAATTGGTGTTGTGTTTTGCAAAATGTGGCTGCTTGCAGAAATTAGAAATCTCGTAATGCGTATAATTATGCTGTTGCATTTTATTCATTAATATAGAAAATTGCTGTGCAGTTTTTTCGTCATTAGTTGCACTTGTTTTTTTATTTTTTATGGAATGATGTAACGCGGTTTTTTCTTCAACCGTTAATGCATAACACGAAACATGCGTAATATCTAAATCAAACAAAATATCTAAATTCTTTTGCCATTGTTCGTTCGATAAAGATGGTGTTCCGTAAATTAAATCAACCGATAAATTATGAAAACCATGTTGCTTTGCCAACCGAATACAATCAATGGCTTCTTGCGCATTATGTGCACGATTCATGTATGTCAAATCTTCTTCCAAAAAAGATTGTACACCAATACTCAAACGATTAATTGCCGTTTTGTTTTTTAATTGAACTAAATAATCATTCATTAAATCATCAGGATTGGCTTCTAAAGTAATTTCTGCATGTTCAGCTACTAAAAAAACTGACCTTATTTTATTGATAAATGCATTAATTTCATCAACAGACAATAAACTTGGCGTGCCACCACCAAAATAAATAGTTTCAATTTTCGTTGAAGTAGGAAAGAAGTTATGTAGCAATTCAATTTCGTGCAACATCGCTTTTACAACGTCATTTTTATTATTGATTAACGTAGAAAAATGAAAATTACAATACGAACATGCTTGTTTACAAAACGGAATATGAAGATAAATACCAGCCATTTGAACACAAAGTAAACATCAATAGTTAATAATTAATAACTTTGGTAGATCATTATTTATTTAGATTGAAAATTCGTTACTTTTTCATATTATTTTTTTGTTTGAATGTGCAATTTTTACAAGCACAATCTCGCTATTTATATATTGTAAAAGATGCACCAATTGCAAAAATAAAATCGTTTCAAAAATTTAAGAATGAAGCGGAAATTATTCAATATTTAGGTGCTTTTAAAAAACAGTACATTAAAAATGGTTTTTTAGAATTTTCAATTGATAGTACACAAAACAAAGCTGATTCTTTGATTGCTTTTTTGCATGTTGGTGAAAAATATGAAATTAAAAATAAACAAACTGCAACTAAAAAACAAAAAAATAAAAATGCTGTAAATTCTATTTACAGCATAAATGAAACTAAGGAATCTATCTTGAAAAATTTAGAAAACAACGGCTATCCATTTGCCAAAATTAGTATAGATTCTGTTCAATTAAACGATAATAAATTAGAATTCCAATATAAAATTGAGAAAGGAAAATTAATCACAATTGATAGTTTTATAAATTATGGAAATTCTAAAATTACAAAAGGTTTTATTCAAAATTACATTCAAATAAAATCGAAAAAACCATACAATGAAAGTAAGATTATAAACATCGATAAACAATTGCAAAAATTGCCGTATGCAGAATTGACAGCTCCATCTAAAATTTTATTTCGCGACGATAAAGCAGACATTCATTTGTTTTTAAAGAAACGAAAAGTAAATTCTTTTGATTTTTTAATTGGATTTTTACCAGGTAGCAATCGCGGCAAAATATTAATTACTGGTGAAGTGCGTATTCATTTACAAAACTCATTTAAGCGTGGTGAAGAGATTTTTTTAGAATGGAAAAAATTGCAGAGACAATCGCAATTACTAGACGTTCGGTTCAATTATCCGTTTTTTTTAAATGCACCAATTGGAATTAATTTTACCTTTAATTTAGAAAAACGAGACTCATCTTCATTAGATTTAGCGTGGCAATTAGGTTTGCCATATATCACTAAATCGAATAATTATGTAAAAGGTTTTTATAAATATTTTCAGACTATCATTTTAGCTGCTGATACGTCGTTTGCCAAAACCTATAAAAAATTACCAAACAATTTAGATGCAACTTATAACCAATATGGTATGCAAGCATATTACGAAAACTTAGATTATTTGTTCAGTCCAAGAAAAGGTTTTGATGCGAAATTAACAGCGTCTGTCGGCACAAAAAAAATAAAACCTAGCAGCCAAATTACTTCGTTAATTGATAATATTGATTCGGAATTTAAGTACGCAAGTTTGTACGATAGCATTAAACGAAAATCAATAAAAGCAGATTTGTTTTGGCTCGGAAATTATTATTTACCACTCGGAAAAAAGCAGGCGCATATTTTAAAATTTAGCATAAATGGTGGCGCCGTTTTTAATCAAAATTTATTGCGAAATGAATTACTGCGAATAGGTGGAAATAAATTGTTGCGTGGTTTTGATGAGCAATCTATTTTGGCAAGCACTTATAATGTAGTTACTTTAGAATATAGATATATGATGCTTAAAAATTCGTATTTTTTCGTGTTTTTTGATGCTGCTTATGTGCATCGAAAATTTAATAGTACGATATTTCAAGATGTGCCGTTTGGTTTTGGCGCAGGACTTACATTTGCAACAAAAATTGGTATTTTTGGACTCACATATGCACTTGGTCAACAGAAAGATAAAAAAATCGACTTCAGAAGTTCTAAATTACATTTTGGATATGTGGCAACGTTTTAAAAAGTCAATAGCCAATAGTCAAAAGTCATTAGTTACAAAACAGTTAACTTTGAATTATCAACTGTTAACTTTTTTCATACTTTTATTGTTTTCATTTCATGGAATTGCAAATGATGCAATATCTAACCAAAATCCATATTTCATCGATTCGGTTTTAAAAAATAAATTAGATACTGCGAAATTTCACCAAATTGAAGCCAATCTTTTAACCAAAAAACCAGCAGCCACACAAACAATTATACAACAAGAAAAGCCAAACGCGCAAAGTAATTGGTATTTAACAGCTGCGTTGATATTGATTTTATTGACGTTGTTGTTGCGTTTATTGTTTGATGATTTCACTGATTCGATGTTTGAAGGAGTAGTTAGTTTCAAAAAATTTATGATTTTTTATCAAAGCAAAAAATACGATTCGTTGTTGGCGGTTTTATTGTTGTTTGTTCTAAATATTGCAGTGCTTTCATTAGTAATTCATATTTTTATACAAGTAATTTTGAACGATCATTTTAGCGAATTTTACTTAAATAGATACATCAAAATCACGGTGGCTTTCTTGATTTATTTTTTCGTAATCAATACAATAGAATATCTTTTTAATGGATTTACAAATACACTTTCGGTGTTTGTGGCGCACTTTTTATGGTTTCTGTTTTCTTCCTTTTTTGGTATAATTATTTGCTTACTTATCTTGTTGATACACATTTACAATACAAATATTTCTTTAGGGTTTTTAGAAATAGTCGGTTGGATAATTTTTGTTTTTTTTGTTTTTTTCAACATAATCAGAAGTTATCAACTTTTTAGAACTATACGTATACCATATAAACTACACTTTTTTATGTATATTTGCGCTTTCAAATTGCTTCCGTTATTGATTTTAGGTAAGTATATTTTTCAAAATTTGATGCAATAAAACTATAAAAAAATGGCTAAAAAAGTAATAGAAAAAAAGAAAAAGGTAACGTCACCAACTCCAAAAACTATTGCTAAAAAAACTGTAAAACCAGTTGAAAAAAAAGCAACTGCTAAAAATACTGCTG
>CALLKF010000062.1 GCA_938008535.1 uncultured Saprospirales bacterium
GAAGCAAAAAAAGGACTAACGGTGTATTCAACTTCTTTGAGTGGTACTACACTCACGATTAAGGCTGCTTAATACTTTCTCTCATGGTGTCAGATAAAAATCTCTGACACCTTTCTAACACCACTCTGATGAATAAACACCTTCTCTTTCTGCTAATCAGTTGTATTTCAATGACGTTGAAAGCCCAAGATGATTTATTGGATGAATTAAACAAAATCCAAAAAAAAGCATCACATATTGTGATACTTTTTTTTACTAAAATTATATCTCTTAATGCTTTGCAGGAATGTTCAATTCTTTAAATGTAACATTTGCTGGCAACTCAAATTGGTTAGCCGAAAAACTTGGATTTTCGTCTATTTTTTTAGCTTCCATCAACATCGTATGACCTAACATACCAAATTCTGATTTTAATGCAATGCCTTTCCAAACAGCTGTTTTGCCAGTTGTACCTTTCGCTCTTTCATCATCAAGCGTGAATGAAATTACCTTGCAGGTTTTGCCAAGAATATCTTCACTTCCTTCTTCTTTTATTTTTAATTTATCTTTCATTTCTTGTGTCAATTTATCAAAATTTGCATCTTTAGGATCAAATTTAGATGCGTCCATTTTCATTTTTGAGCCATCTTTTGCACCTTCTTGCCAGATATAGATATAATCATCTTTCATCATAGAATAGGAAACTGAATTTATTTCTTTTCCCATCATACTAATTGCAGTTGCAGATTTAGTTAATTCTTTTTTACCATAATCATCAAAATATTTTGTGGTAGTTACTTTACCCATTTTTTCCATATTCATTTCTGATTCAACGATAGCTGCTTTAATTCCGTAGCGTTCACCAGTTACTGCATCGGCAATTTTTTCTGCAACAGATTTGTCTGAATTTTCTGATGTTGAAGATGCAGTATCTGCATTGGTTGTGTTATTGTTTTTGCAACTTGTAAATAAACAAGCAATTACAAAAAAGAGAATTGTGTTTTTCATTTGTTTGATTTTATAGTATTAATTAATTAAATGTACAAAGAAATTGCTAAAATGTTCTCAATTAATAAGTAATGCGTGCGTGTACTTTTTTCAAATAATCCATTCCATTCTCATTCATAATTACTCGTTTTGCAACTTGCATTCTTGAGCGCATACTTTTTATAGTGTTGAAATATAAAGTAATATCAAACTTTGATTTCGTGAGTAGAAATGCTGACCACATGATAAAATGTGTAATCACATACAACATTGGTAAGTGCTTGTAAACAACTATCATTTTATTCTCAAACATGCGTGCATAGGTAGTTTTGCTTGGTTCTCTTCCATCAGGATTTTGCTTGTGCAACACCAAAATATCTTTCGTAAATAAAATAGAATAACCTTGTTTTATGGTTGCGTATGACAAATCATACTCTTCCATTCCATAAAAAAAATCGTCTTGATAAAAGCCAGTTTCTTCAATGAGTGTTTTTGGAAAAACATGGCCATAGCCAAAAAATAAATTATAAAATAGTTCGTTTTTATCTTTAATTAAATCAGGATTTTTTAATGGTGTTTCTGTTTTTCCAGTAAAAGGATTTTTACCTAAGAAGCCAATGATAGCAAGGTTTTCTGATTTATACTTATTATACAGATTCAAGACTTTTTGCATAACATCATGGTTAGTGATTTCTGCATCATCATCCATAAATAATAGATATTTTCCAGTTGCTTTTTGAATACACAAATTGCGACCACCAGCGACGCCTAAGTTTTTATAGTGGTTGATATAATTAACTAAAGATTTTTCTTCAACAGAAAGTTGATTTAAATACAATTCAAAAATGGAATAATCAGTTGTTGAAGCATTATTTAAAACGATAATTTCTTTTTGCCAACCAACCACATTATCTAAACTCAATACATTTTTCACTGCATCAATCGTGTCTTGCGCTCGATTGTAACTAATGATGATGAATGAAAAAATGTTATTCATTAATTATACCGTTTCAACTGCTGTTTGTTTTTTATTTTTAAAAAACAAAAACAACAAACCACCAATAAAAATATAAAACAGTAAGTTACCTGCTAATAAAACATTGTTCGTTAATGCGTACATTTTTGGTTTAAATTCGAATGTGATTTTGTGTTCACCATGTTGAACTTTCATTCCACGCAAAATATAATTCACACGAATATGATTAGTTGGTTTGCCATCAACAAAAGACAACCAATCTTGATTTGGACGATAAATTACTTCAGAAAAAACAACAAACTCATCTTTATCAGATTTAAAATTATACTCTAATTTCATTGGATTTTTTGTATCAATTTTTGTAATGAATCGAGTTGCAGTTTGTTGTGCAGAATCTGTGTTTGGTGTAATATCTTTTAAATAAGATTCAAATTCTTTATTTACAATTGCTGTTTGTTTTGGATTTATGTCGCGTATTTTTAAAATTTCTTCTTCGTTGGTATTTGCAATTTGTGTATTGTTTACAAACCATGCATTTCCTAACGCATACGGATTTAGATTTACACCATTTGCTTCATCACTTTGTTTAATGTATTTCGTATTCAACATGTTCCAGAAATTAGCTTTTTCCAATTGTCCTTTTGCGACAGAATTCATTAAATCATATTCCAAACCATAAGAAATAATATCTTGGTAGCGTTGCAATTTCGCTGGACTATAACCATCAATTGTTCTATGAAAATATGCACTGCTTGCTGAGTTCCAACGACTTTGAATAGTAGTGAAATCAAACATACGCGCACCATCTTTATTTTGCGCCAAGATAGCAGCATCTGCGGGTGTTTCAGGAAATGCGTTTGATTCTGCTGTGATTTTATCTGAAAAATTTCCATTGTTCAAATATCGCTTATTGATGCCCCAAAAATCATACACAATTAATAAGCATAAACCGACAATAATTGTGGAAGATTGTTTTAATTTATCTAATGCAAATAATACTAACAGTGAAATTGCCAATAATACCAATATAAATGAACGAATAGCATCGTTGCGCGAAAATGCTTCTCTGTCTTTTGCTAACGCTTGCATTACTGTATTAGCTACTGTTGGATTATTTGCTTTTGCAATTTCCTCTCTAAAAATATCATCTTTGCTAACTCCGTTTTGAATACTTTTTGATTTGAAAGAAGAAAATCCACCAAATAATAAAATAAATGCAACCAATGCACCAGTAATAATTCCAGAAAATTTTAAAGATTTTATTTTATCTTCTTTTGAAGTTGATTCACTTAAAAATTCTTTCAACCCTAATATTCCAATAATCACCATTAAAATTTGCACCAAAGCCATCACCATTGTAGGTGCTCTGAACTTGTTGAACATCGGCACCACGTTATATAATAATTTATAGAACGTAGCGAAATTTTTACCAAATGCCATTAAGGTTGCAAAAATAATAGAACCTAAAATCCACCATTTTAATTTTCCTTTATAAGCAAACATTCCAAAAACGAATAAAAAGAAAACGATAATACCTAAATAAATTGGACCTTGCACAAAGGGTTCGCTGCCCCAATATAATGTAAAAGAATTGCTTTGTAATGCAGGATTTATATTTACCTGATTTGATTGTATTGCTGTCACAAAATTCTGCAAGGTATCTAAACTAGTAATGTTTATTGCACCTGTGTAATTGGGTACGATTAAACTTCCTAATTCTTCAAAACCTAAACTCCATTGTGTAGCATAATCAAACCCAACTCCTTTTTCTTTATTATCAACTGGTTTTACATCCGTTTTTGTTTCGCCTGGATTCATTAATGCAGTATTTAAGATATCACCACCACGAGTTGTTTCTTTAGAAAAATCATTCACAAAGAAATTTTGAAAATTCATCATCACTGCAATGGCAAATGCAACGCCTAAAATTAGTGAGCTGATTCCTGCATGTTTGAAATCTTTTTCAACTAGAATTGTCACGAATTCATACAACATATAGAAACCTATAATAATTAAACTATAATAGGCAATTTGCACGTGTGCACCAGCTATTAATTCATACAAAAAGAAAAGAAAGACCATGGCACCAACAAAGTATTTTTTTCTAAAAATGAGCCAAGCACCAGCAAACAAAGGAAGAAACATGGCTATCGTAATTACTTTGGTAATATGACCTGCGGCTAAACTCACGAAATTAGCAGTACACAAACCAACAGCTAAAGCACCTAATGTTGAATAAGAAACCTTTCGTGTTAAAATATATAAACCTAAAAATGTGGCAAAAAACAGAAACACAATATCCATTGCTGGATCTGGAATATTTCTCATTATTTTATGCACTAACATTACTGGTGTATATTCCAATAATTTAGAAAATCCAATTCCGCCAATTACATAACCAGGCATTCCGCCAAACATTCGTGATGACCAAAGCGCAGTTTCACCAGTTGCTTCTTTGAAGTCTGCAATTTCTTTATTCATCGCTACGTATTGATTGGAGTCATGCGTAGAATATTGCATGCCTTGCAGCAACGGCATACAATACACAAATGCCAATGCGACGAAACACAACAGAACTGCTGGAATTAATATTTTATTTGGAATGGAGAAAGTTGGTGTATTGCTAATGCTATTTTTTGTTGGTGCAACATTTGGTTGCCTTACATTTTGAGTGCTTGGTTTAAGCGGTTGTTTTTTTGCCATGAAAAAATTTTATGGACAAATTTACAATTTTATCCATTCTGAAGGAATTAAATCTTGTGAATTTATTGATTTATCAGCGAACCAGATTTGTGGCGCAATAACAATTTTTTCAGAATTAGCATTGAGCCACGCGCTCCACCAGCTGAAAGTGCTATTGCAAATGATATTGTGCTTACATAAAGACATCAATTGCATATCAATATAGCTGGTTTCGGCTGTGTTATTATTATCTATAAAATGCATTGGAAAATCAGATTGTAAATTCTCTTTTGACCAGAAAATATCATCTGAAAAAACAAAAAAAGTTGGTTGCGATATTTTAGAGGCAATGTATGCAATTGCATTTTTATAATAATCTAAAGTTTGAATGGAAAATTTATCTTGGTTTTTTTGGATAGAAATATAATCACCACGACGAATGTGAATCGAAACTGAATTAGTTGATTCTATTTTAGTTTGCCAATCTAAATTTTTATCAATTAGTTTATTTTTAAAAATTAATTCTTTTCGTAAAATTGATTCAACTGATTCAAAATATTTCGCTGATTGAAAATTTCCTTTAGCGTAAGTATTGTCTTTATAATCTAAAAAATCAGGTTGAAATACAAATAAATTTTCTTGCAATAAAGTCATCTTATTCTTATTGATTATATCACGAAAAAGATATTCTGTTTTGGCAAATGGATAAACAATTTTTCCTGTTATAAAATTATGTTCAATTTCAGCATCAATATTAAAAATACTTAATTCGTATTTCATTTGAGTTGCCAGTTTTTTGATTGGCAATTTGCTTTCTATAAATGAAGTTGATAAAACCAGCGATGTATTGTTTTTAACAGCTAATGTTTTTCCAAAAGCATATTGAAAGATTTGATTTCCTAAACCACCGCTGAGTAATACTTTGATCAATTTATTTTTTGTTATAAGTTATGAGTTATATAGGTATACGTTTTTATAATGGTGAATATCCTAGTATCTTATACAAATTTGCTCTTACAATCTGCTTTGCAAAAAATAATTTGTCTTTTATAAAAGCGAATTTATTTTCATTTCCTTCTCCACGTAAATAGGAATGACCACCTAATTTTGATTTATTTAATAACAATGTTTTTTGTTCAAAAGGCAAATACCAACCTTGTGGATAGCAATAACCTGGATGCAATTTCTTCGGCTCTATTTTAGAAAAATAATTATTGATGTGTGATTCATCGTGCCATTTTGCAACTATATTATTTAAAAAATCTTTATCAATATTATTTTTTAATTGATGACATAGTTGTAAGAATTCCGAAGTTCGACCACCAATCAAACCACCAGCAAAATAGTATGTTCCAACTTTTTCTTGTATGAATGCAGTTGACTTAGAATTAGTTTCATAATCAAAGTTTTTTCTCTTTTTATGATAGGCAACTGGATGCAATTGACCAGTTAAAAAATTATCTTTTTCAGTTGGCAAGAGTTCGATTTCTGAAATTTTTTTTATGAATGTATAATTGGCATTGAAGAAAAATAAATAATCCATTTTTTTTAGTTCTTCTTCAATATTTAAAAAAAGATGAAATCGCATCAGCGTATCTTTTGGCCAACCTAATTTTTCCTGATAAATTGTATGAATGTTTTCTGTTGTTTGAATGGTTTCACTATCTGTAAAAACGAAATAGTGTTTTTCGGAATTTGGCAATAGAAATTGTTCAGCACTTTTATAAAAGTCTCTCCAAAACACATCGTATTTTCCTGTGCAAATATATAGAATTCCAATTTTCATTTTATTTTAGCTCTATTGTCTCTTATCCTAATTATTCATATGAATATCCAGTACCTTTTCTGATTGCTAAATAATTTACTGTATAAAATATTTCATATGCTTGTTTGTATGTTTCTAATTCATACAAACCATCTTTAACAACTCTATAAATTTTATATTTTTCACTT
>CALLKF010000063.1 GCA_938008535.1 uncultured Saprospirales bacterium
CTGGTGTAGCACCTAATTTTGTTGGTGCTTCCACTTTTTTATTTGCTGCTTCTATATCAGCTTTTGATGCTTCTTTACCTTCTTCTTTTGCTTTTTTCACAGCCAATTCAGCTGCTTTTTTCTTTGCTGCTTCTTCAGCTGCCAATTTCGCTGCTTTGGCTGCTTCTTCTTTTTTGCGTTGCTCTTCAGCTAATCGTGCTAACTCAATTTCTTTTTTGATGATAGCTTCAATTTGTCCGTTTAATTTTTGTGCGGCTGCTTGTTTTTTAGCAATATCACTTTGCAATAAAACTTCTTGTTTTTTAAGTGTTTGTACAACTTGATTTTTTTGTGTTACGGTTTGTTTGAGTTGTATTTTCTCTTTTACTTGTCCATTAAGTAACTCTTCTTTCGTTTTTTTCTTACTGTTAATACTTGCAATTTGACCAGAAATTTGAGTTTTAGTATCCAGAATCTGTTCTGCTTGTACTTTTCTAAAACTTGCATATTTGCGTAGATAATTTACTCGACGCAAGGCCTCTGAAAATGAATTTGCATTGGCAATAAATAATATCTTATCTGCAAATCGTTGTGTCTTATATGTTTTTACAACTGCGTCTGCATATTCTTTTTTAAGTTGTGCTAATTGCGTTTCTCGTAATTTTAATTCACTAATATTTTCATTTATTTTCTCTGTATAGGTTCCAATTTCTGTTTCTACTTCACCTATTAATTTCTGACGCAATTCAATTTGCTTGCTAAGTGCAGTTAAATCTGCTATGGTAGCTGCTTTCGATGCTTTTGTTTCGGTTAAAACTTTTTGTGTAAATTTTATTTCTTCTAATAATTTTTTACGTTTTGCTTCGAGTGCCGTTTTTTTATCTTGAGAAAAAGATGATGTATTTAACACCATCAACAAAAATATAAATTTTAAAATGGAAAAGCACAACAACTTATTGCTATTCTGTTTTTGTTTAATTAAATCAATATGTAGGTCTTTATTTTTCAATCGTATATTTTGGATTTATTGAAAATGGATATTCTAAACCTTGAGCAATGTTAATGCTTTGAAATTTTGCATCCATTTGAAAAGTTTGTCCAGCACTTTTTATCGTCAACAACCTATCTAATGGAAACTGTTTATTTAAAGTAGTTTGATAATTGTTATAAGCAGAAGTTAGTGTTTGATTTTGTTGTTTATCTGTTACAAAAATCGAACTTAAAAAATTAGATGGTTTATTGAAAACAACATTCGTTAAAAAACGCGCACCATCAGAACTCATTGAAATATTGCTTGCATTGTTAGCATATTTCGCTTTTGAAGCATCAAAAAATAATAAATTTCCAAGCAATAAATTTTCAATATCCGTAAACGACAAATCAATCAACGCTTTTTGTTTGATGTATGATATTGGTTTCAGAATATATCTGTCGTTAATTTTATCCATTATTTTGATGCTGTCTTTTGTAATTAAAACGCGCGCGCCTTCGATGCCAATGATAGACATAGAAAGCCAAATTTTTTCGCCTTTTTTCCAACGAATGTTAGTTGTGAAACTTTGATTTAATTCTGGTGACGAAACTTTAGTTTTTAATTTCGCAGTGAGTTCTTTAAATTCCAGTTCATTTTTCTTCAAACTTGTGAGCATTTGCTGCACATTTGCATCAACTGTAGAAATTGGTGTAGTAACCGTTGGTGTGGTTGTAGTAGTTTGTGAAGTATCGCTTTTTTTTATTTTTTTGGTGTGATGACAGCCACTGATTATTGTTATTGCAAAAAGCAATATTAAGATTGAAAAGCATGTTTTATATGCTGATTTTTTAAATCGTAATTTGTCCATTGTAAATCGTGAATCATTCAAAAATTATTCTGTTTTCTTGTTTCTTATTTTGCTTTCTAAAATGGTTTTATCGCCACCTTTTTCTAAAGCACGTTTCCATTGTGCAACAGCATCTTCTACTTTTCCTGCTTTAAATAATATATCACCATAGTGCTGTAATAATTCTGGTCGTTCTTTTGCATCAGGCAATTCCATTGCTTGTTCAATCCATTCTAGTGCTTCTGAATAATTTTTCATTTTATACATAATCCATGCGTAAGTATCAATAAACGCTGAATTATTATCAACTAATAAATTAGATTTTTTGCTCATTTTTTCAGCTTTTTCTAATTTATTGTCCCGTTCAGAAAGGTAGTATGCGTAATTGTTTAAAACGGTAGCGTTGTTTGGATCAATTTCTAACGCTGCTTCATACGAACTATCAGAACGTTCGTAATTTTTTAATTCAAATGACACATCACCTAATGCAATTAACATCTGTAATTTTAACTGTGGTGTGTATAAAGAAAGGTCTGCATTTTTTTGACGTTGCATGTCAAAGCCACTCAACAAAATAGCTGAAGTTTCTTTGTATTCTTTTTTATTTTGATGTGCCAATGCATTATAAAAATAGCCAAACGGATCTTTTGGATTTTGAGCAATGCCTTTTTTGGTGTGGCTAATTAAGCTGTCATAATCATCTAACTCTAAATCTAAAATATACAATTGTATCCAAACGGTAGAAGGTACATCTCCGAGTTGTGTAGCTAGTATATATTGTGTTTGTGCCTCTTTTTTTAATCCGCTTGTATACAAAACATCTGCTTTTGCAGTAGTAGCTTTCATATTATTTGGATGCGTAGCTACAATTAAATCAGCCATTTTCAATACATCCTTTTTCATGGTTGAATCTTTCGCTAACTTTTCGATGTAAGGAATAAACGTCATAATTTTAGAGTCAATATCAATATTTTGATTACCAAAAACTTTATTGATGTATTCTGTATGTTTTGTATCGTCGCCTTTTTTGCGGTATGCTTCAGCCAATGCTAACAGTGCATCTGCATTATTTTCATCTGCAGCTAATACTTTATTATATACCGCAATTGCCTTATCAAATTGTTTATTCGCTTCATAAATTTCTCCAACCAGAAGCTGGTATTTAGATTCGTTTGGATATAATTTTGTAAGTTTTTCTACATCTTTAACAGCATCTTCAATCTTTCCTAATTTAATAAATAAAGGTTGTTTCTGAAAAATCAACTCTTCGCTTACGCTTGTTTTTTGCTCTACCAAATTATACACATCAACTGCTTCTTTTAATTTATTGGCTTTAGAGAGCATGTAGGCCCAATCGTAATAATAATCATAATCTTTGGGTTTTAATTTTACGAGTGACTCGTAAGTTTTTGCAGCACCATCAAAATCATTTTTTTCTGCTTTTGCTTCTGCTAAATATTGAAAATAATATTCATTGTTTGGATTAATTCTGATGGCATTATTTGCATACTCAATGGCTTTATCCATATTTCCAGATTCGTAAGCAATTTTGGTTAGTTGATAATAACTGGCATCGTTATTTTTATCACGTTTTAATACACTATTAAATTTAACAACAGCTTCTTGGTTGTTTCCTAATAAATATGCTTGCATTGCTTCAATAAACAATGCTTGTGTTTCTAATTCTGCTTTAGTAAGCACACTTGTAGTCACACGCTTGTCTTTCTTTTTCTTTTTGGCAAACGTAGTATTTGTTGCATATAAAAAAACAAAAGCAATGGCGATAATTCGGATAAATACGGTTTTATTTTTCAATCTAGTGGTTGTTGTATGATATTTGCAATGCAAGAATTATTTCTACATTATACAAAATAACATTTTTAAGATAAATTGGCTGCAAATTGCGTTGCTAATTAACATTATTTAAGTGGATTACTTCACGCCTGTGTGTCCAAAACCACCTTCACCACGTTCTGTTTCATTAAGTTCGTCTACTTCTTTTAAGACAACTTTTTCGTATTTTGAAATAATCATTTGTGCAATACGTTCGCCAGTATTGATGATTGTCGTTTCGTTAGAAAGATTAATCATAATCACTTTTATTTCACCACGATAATCGGAATCAATGGTACCTGGTGAATTTAGAACTGTTACACCTTTTTTTAAAGCCAAACCGCTTCGTGGTCGCACTTGTGCTTCGTAGCCATCTGGTAATTCTATAAATAAACCTGTTGGTATTAATGCACGTTGTAACGGTTTCAACATCACTGGTTCAGATAACTGAGCGCGCAAATCCATGCCTGCCGAACCCGTCGTTTCATATACTGGTAGTGGATTGTCTGAGCTATTTACTATTTTTAATTTCATTTTATTAGATATGAGAATTGAGACATGAGTATTGAGACATATTTAAGTTGTACAATACTATGTTACAAATATAGTGAGATTTTATTAAGCTATTACTTTTTTCTTCTCTAAAAAATAGGCAACGAAAACATACAATAACAAGAAGCAAAATGCAATAATCGTATTGATGAATAAAGAAAATTGCATTGGTAAAATTAGATATTGTAACACAAAATAAAAGCCAACTGCAATTGCCAAATAAAATAAAATTCGTTTATAATCGTATGGAATTGGATAATATTTTTGCTCATTGATGTAGCCAATAATCAACATTGTTGTATAACACGCTAAGGTTGCCCATGCACCACCAAAATAACCAATTTTTGGCACTAAGACAATGTTCATCACAATGGTAACAGCAGCACCTACAATAGAAATGAAAGCACCGACATACGTTTTGTCTGTAATTTTGTACCAGGTAGAAATATTAAAATAAATGCCTAAGAAAATATTCGCCATTAATAAAATCGGAACAATTCCAACACCTTCAAAATATGTAGCAGAACTTGGTGAATAATTTGAAAAAGAAAATTGAATCAAAGGCATAAATAACGTGATGGTTAAAAAAATAAAGCAGACAGAAATTGTATAAAACTTCATGGTTTTTGCAAGCATCTGTTTGTTATCTTCTTTTTCTGCATTTTTAAAAAAAAGTGGTTCGGCAGCAAAACGGTATGCTTGTAAAAACATCGAAATAATCATGGCAAATTTGTAATTGAAACCGTAAATACCGAGTTGTATTTTATTTTCCAACAAACTGCCTGGCAGCAAACGTGTCATAATAATTCTGTCTAAAACTTCGTTTATCATACCTGCAAAACCAACCAACATTATTGGCATAGCATACCATAACATTTTTTTATAGATAGAAAAATCGATGGAGAATTTGAGTTGACGAAATTGAAATAATAGAATTATAAATGTCAAAATACTGGCAACCAAATTTGCAATAAAAATATAGGAAACACTTGTTACATTAAGCGTAAGATTCAGTTTCGGTAAGATTATAAAAAACAAAATATTCAATAAAATAAAAAACAGAATGTTCAAAATCTTCAAACCAGCGAAAACCATGGGTCTGCTTTGTTTTCTAAGTGATGCGAAAGGAATGGCAGCTAAAGTATCAAACGCCATCATCCAAACAAACAATTGCAAATAAAAAGTTGGTTCTTTTACATAAGCAGCAATTGGTTTTTGAAAAAGGTATGTGATTAAAATAAACAAAATCACTACAAAAAGAATCGAATAAAAGGCAGTTGAAAAGGCAGTTTCCTTACTTTCTTCTTTGTTTACAAAACGAAAATACGCAGTTTCCATTCCATGCGTTAGCACTACTAAAATGAAACCAGCATATGCATAAAAGTTCGTGTACGTACCAAATTCGGCCGGTGAAATAAATTTTATAATCAGAAATCCGAACAAAAAATTAATGATGCGCGCCAAGATGCTGCTTACGCCATACGCTACAGTGTCGGTTGCTAATTTTTTGGTGATGCTCAATTTGTGCGCTACAATTTAGGATGTAAATGTAAGAAAATAAACTGCACTGAAACAAACTCATCGCCGTAATCTAAATTCCATAATTAGTATTTACAACCAAACATTAATTATAGAACCCGTTTTTTCTAATTTGTTATTTGCTTCAAAAACAGAAGGTATGTTTAATGGTTTAGAATATTTTGAAGTTAGCACCAATGTATTGCCATCTGAACCAAGATCCCATAAATTACCGCGTAAAAAAACATTTACATTTGTTTTGATATCCGTTTTCATACTTCTGCCAACCATGGCATATTTTATCCAGGCATCGTGTTCTGTGATGTTATTTATATCTGATGAATTTACATCTGATGGTGTAGCTGCGCCATTGTAACCTTTCCATTTATTACTCCAACTATTATTCTGCGAAACAAAAGAAGGAACGGCTAAAATATCGACTTGCTTGTTTTCTAGCTGTGTGTAGCTTTCTGGATACCATGAATCTGCGCAGATTAAAACAGCTAAATTTCCTGCATTTGTTTTATATACTGGAATTTCATTTTTAGTTGCTGTGGTTGTAAATGATTTTTCATCATTAATCAAAAAAAACTTTTTTGTTAACGGTGATAATACTTTTCCATTATAATCAAAAACTGCAGAAATATTATACAATTTCCCAGATTTGTCAATTTCTATGTTTCCATTTTTTACAGTAGGATTTGGTAAAACTATAGAACCTGCAACTATTGTGACTTTGAATTCTTTTGCCAATTTTGAAAATGTAGATTGATAAATATCCAGCATTTTATCAGCTTTCATTTTAAAAATAGCTTCTTTCGTTTTATCGTCTGCGGAAGAATTTAGGTAAGCCATTCCAAATGATGCAAGATTTGAAGAAACCAGTAATTTCATTGCATGTTCAAGAGAAGTATCTTGCCATACTGCTTTCTTCTCATTTGCAACAACGAGCCAAGTGCCAATATATTCAGGCAAAATAATAATCGAAGAATCGTTTAGTAATTTTTTTTGTTTCAAAATGCTAAAATAATATCGATGCATACTGTAAAAAGCATCTTCTGACGAAAAATTATACGAATGTAAATAAGGCGAAAGTGCTATAATATTGCCTTTGCCAGCATTTGTGCCAATATTTTCTACTTCACCAATTACATATCTTGGATAAATACATTTAGCAGATGTAGTTCTGGATGAATTTGCCCAAATAGCATAGCAAAGAATTATCAGAAAAAGGCAGAAAAGTATATAATATAGTTTTTTCACAAGCTAAAAATACTAAAAATGAAAATAAACATCTGTACAAATAAAAAGGATGCTAAAACAAAAACGTCATCTTTGAATAAAGATGACGTTTTTTGTGGTACCTCCAGGAATCGAACCAGGGACACACAGATTTTCAGTCTGTTGCTCTACCGACTGAGCTAAGGTACCGAAATTTCGAGTGGCAAAAATACATCTTTTTTGCTGAAAAACAAGTTAGATTGGTTTTTTATCTAAAAATTCAGATTTTTTGCTGTTTTATATGGTTTAGCTTCTAATTTAAAGTAGTCATTATTAATATTAGTTGTATCATCTAAAAGCCATATTGCACCTAAAAACTTAGTTGAATTGTTGTATTTCTCCAAATTAAAATTTGGATCATTATTGATATAAATAGTTTGTGAACTGCCTTTTAATGAACTCAACAGCAGCGTTTCATATGGTGTTGCCCAAGTTAGTGACACTTTTTGCATATCCACTTCATTTTCTTGCAAAAACAGTTTATTGCAACCTTTTGCTGATGATTTTTGCATCAACTCATAATAATACGCGATTCTGTCTGTGTATTGATGTTCTTTGTAAATTTTAAATAAACCAACTAAACCCGAAATGAAAATCATCGCGATAAAATATTTTGAATACTGGTTGAAATAAAGATAAAATCCGATGGAACATAAAATACAACCAGTTAAATAAATCATTGATTGATAGCTGTCCATATACGCGATCGATTCGCCGTTTGGCATAAAAGAATAAATTATTAAAAATAATACAAGCAATGCAAGTAATGTGATTACAACAAATATCCATTTTCTTTTGTATAGGAAAAAAACCAATAAAATTATCGAACAGACCTTTACAACTACAAATGTTTTGTTAAACTGTTGTTTGAAAAAGAACGTAAACCATGATTTATTGACTGTTTCCGGTAAAAAAATATCTTTTGAGACACCGTTAAATTTTCCGGATTCATAACCATCGGTCAGGAATTTTAATTTTATTAAAAACAAAACTGCCAACGCGATTATTATTCCGGCTTTAATTTTTGAGAAACGCAGCACGCAAAAAGATGCCAAAATAATACCGCTTATAATCAATAAAAATGCGTGTGTTGTCAATAATAATATAAGATTAACCGCTAACAATAAATAGTGTTTTTTTGAACGCAGCTCGTTTTCTATTTGTTCCGTTAATGCTAATAATGTGCATATCCAAACTGCACCAAATACCAACTCGCAACCTGTATAGAAAAATCCGAAATGCATGGCTGCCATGATGTATGCAATGATACACCATGCAAATAATTGATTTTTGAAATAGAAACGAACGATACAAAAGCCAATAAAATATTGTAGAAAAACATTGAATGAATACGCCATTAAAATTGTTTTTAATGAAGCACCTAATTTAATTAACGGAATAACTAGCCATTGTGTAGTTATTGCTCCATATCTTAAATGTTCGATGTTAAAACTTTTAAGCTGAATCATTTTAAACAGGTAAAAAGCATTATCTGTTAAGGTTGTGCGATCTATATAAAAATGAATACTTAAATAACTATAAATAAAAAACAAAAGGAATATCGCTGCAAGTTCAAATTTATTTATTTTTATAGTGCTATCCATCTATTTCATTATTTATGCATTACAATTATTTTTATTGATTTAACAACTTCGCCATTAGATACGTACTGAATGTAATAAATGCCGTTTGCGCATTTTTCCGTAGAATATGCTTCTGTATAGATACCTTTTAAGTATTGTTTAGATTCTATTATTGGTTCTATATTTCCATACATATCAATTATATAGAGAGAAATTGCAGATGCTTCGCCTTTAACATCAAACTTAATATTCAAGATATTATTGCTTGGATTAGGATAAGCTAACAATGTACTAGTCAAATCTTCTTTATCTTTTATAATAATAGATTGTTCATTATTAATTATTTGATGAGTAGAATTATTATTTAACCTTCCGCTACCAAAATATTCGCAAGGGTTATCGAACCAATAATGCTGCATTCTTCCATCTGCTCCTTTATAAAATATTTGTGCATTGTCATTAACTACTATCGGGCTATTTGCATCTACTTTATATGTAGTTGGTTGTGACCACCAATTGGATACCAGACCATCTATCTGCCACGCTGAACCATTCCACCAACCATGTCGTAAATAGCCATCAGATCCTCGGTAATAGATTTGACTTGTATTTTTATCAATTATTATTCTACCACTTACCTGATTATTATCTGCATAGTTACCTGTATATTGATGTGACCAAGCTGTTCCTGTCCAATAATAATGTTGTATTCTTCCATCTGCTCCTTTATAGAAAATCTGCCTATTGTCGTTTACAACAAGCGAACTATTCACGTCCACTTTATAATCAACGGATTGTGAACTCCAGTTTGCCACTAATCCATCTGTCTTCCATTCAGTTCCATTCCACCAAAACCGATGTAAATAGCCATCAGATCCTCTGTAGAAAATTTCACCTGTATTCTTATCTAATATTATGCTACCATTAACTTGATTATTATCTGTATAATTACCTGTATATTGATGAGACCATATGCCATTTTCTATGTTATTATTATTTTGATAAATAATTTTAAAACCATAATCTGGAGCATATGGTTTTTCATTAAATTCTATAGGCTCCAATTTTGGAATGTTAATAGTTAATGTTCCTGCGGTAGCTATTTGATAACTTGTCAATGAGGGAATTACGCCTCCATTATCTGCAATACCATCATTGTTGATATCATAATTGCATTGAGTGCTATACCATTCAATTTTATACATACCATTACATCTTACATTCTGAATAGTCATTGTCTTATTCGAGATTGTGCTAACTGTTACTTGATTTGGGCTTGTAATGTTAGGGTTTAACAATTGCTGGTATGGTATTGAACAAGATTGATCTGCGTTGTGATAAACATTATACCAATAGTAATTCTTATTGTGTACCCAGCCGAGTATCCTATTTTGATTCTTTAGTGCAAATACCTGAATATTTGCATTGTCATTTGTTGAAATATCCGCAGATAGGTAATTTGTATTAAATGCTTCTCCTGTAAGGAAACCTTGTCTTGGAGAAAATCCGCTTTCATCAAAACTTGGCGCATCTGGTGGTTTGTTATATTGTAAATTGGAGTAGCTATTATAAACAGTCTTTGCATTCCCTATAGGCAAAAAAGTATAAGTATTTGAATTAAAGGTTTCATTTTCAATAAATTTACTAAATGGTTTATATTTACAAGTCCCTATACCATAACAAGTGTTATTATATTTACTATCAGCTCCGTAATAAAAATTTGTTGAGAATTGTCCAGATAAACCACTAGACCAAATTGCATTATGAATATCTATCTCCTTACCGTCTGAAATCCAACATGGCCCTTGAGCATATTCCGTAAGAACGGTTGGCTTTACATATTTTGATATGTGATGGTTTGCATAGTATGCTAATTGATAATTTACATTTTTATCCCAAGTATAATAATGACAATTAGTAAAATTAACTTTTGAGTCATTATTGAAAGGTGCACTATATCCATAGGCATAATCTATACTAATTAAATGTTGCTGATAAGAATTGTTTACGATATAATCTGCCATTGTATTTAACCAACTTTCAAATGTACTTGTATTATTCCAATAGGTTTTAGGTTCGTGAGTGCTGTTCTCATTTGTTCCAACAAATTCCGGTTCGTTTATTAGACTATAGCTGGCAATCGCAGGAGAATAACCCCATCTGGCAATAATATATCTTAGTCTTTTCTTATATGCTTTTATTGAATTTGCTTTTTCAAAGAAATCAAAAGGTGTTGTTAATCCAAATGCATTTTTATAAACATTAATGCTCCATTGATCATTTGTTGATAGTGTATCTTTTTTTCTAAGCATAAACTCATTGTATAATACTAAATGAGTATATACTTTATTCGTCGATAAATATTCAATAAGCTCATCAAAATCATACGCTCTATTTTGTCTATTGCTATAATTGTTCAAATTTTCCCATTCTATCTCATAGCTATATGGCTCTAACCATATTCTAACAAGATTACCTCCATTGTTTTTGAAATCATTAATCCACTCTTTATGTTTAACTAAAGTATTTGGTGTATAACACCAATCTGTACAAGAAACATTATTTGATGCACAATCTTGTAAAGTTGCCGGTTGTGTATTGCTAAAGGCTCTTAAATCTTCTGCAATTCCAAAGAAAGAACTACCATTTGAATATTGAAGATATCTTTTATTAGACGAAACACTCAAATAACCTGGATTTGTAGAATTTGTACATACAAATGTTTGTAAAGAAGTTGTTCCTGTTGTATTGCTAATATTTTCCTTTGCTGCTATTGTATATGACCATGTACCCGTCTCGTTTGGTGAAAATCTAATTCTCCAAGGAAAAGGAGTTGTTATTGGATTCCAAAATGGTGCTGTAATAATTTTTTGATAGTCTTGATAATAGAAACCATATACCGTATATAATTTTCCAGTTGGAGAAGTAAATTGAGCTTCTATAGAAATAATGTCAGGATTATATGGATTTGTAAATGTTTTGGTTAAAGATATGCCTGTCTCAAATTTGCTATACAATGGAATTGTTGTGGAACTAATATTGTTAATAGAAGATATTATTCCATTTGCATACACTTTGCTTGCGAATAACAAAACTATAATTATTATCTTTTTCATATTCTTGATATTAATTTTTATTATCAATAATAATACGATTTTAATTGCATTTATTACTTGAACGTAGAAAATATAAAATTAATAATTAATTTGGGTCTGGTTAAGTATCTGTCCATATGGCCACCAGGTTGACGTCATTTGGTGGCCATATATATTAAGCGTCCATATGGCCATCCAATTGACATCAAAATTTTGCCTGTAATTTACGTGGCCACATGGCCACCCAATGGACATGAAACTTTTTTATGTAATTTACATGGCCATATAGCAAATATGCTTAAAAAAATTTTTATATCGACTTTTGAGCCTAAATTTTACCAA
>CALLKF010000064.1 GCA_938008535.1 uncultured Saprospirales bacterium
TTTGGATGATCTTTCTTATTTTGCTGATTATTCAGATATTGCAACATAGCTGGTGTTTTCGCAATTTCATTTAACATCGTACTGAAATTTCCGAGTGCATGCTTGCGTATAATATCTAAATATTGCTGATCAAAATATGGATTTGCTGAACGACACGCAAAATGTCCATGCCAAAAAAAAGCCATTTTTTCGTTTAGTTGCGCAGGTGAATGTATCATTTCATTCAACCATAAATTATTTAATTCACGCACATTTTCTTTCAATAATTGCTTTAAATCTTTTTTATCTTCTTTCGATAAATTTTTAATCTTTTCTTTTGCTGCATCTACTTCATCTTTTGTAATAGTGTACAAATAGGTATATTTTACTGGTGTTTTTAATAAATCAGTAATACAATTTTTAAGATTGGTTTTCGTTTGCCAATCGTTCATCGTGACACCAAAAGCAGCACGATTGTGTAAATGTTTTATTTTATCTTTTTCTGTAATCATGATTTTTAGACTAATTAAAAATGAATTGGTTTAATCACAAAAAAAAGTCGTCTAATTTAAAACGAGACGACTTTTCAATTTTACTTTAAAATGACTATAATAAATTACATTTCATCGTCTTCGTCAACTTTTGGCTTCTTTGCATTTTTTGCATTTACTTTTTTTGTTTGCACATTTTGTTTGCGCCAAACTTGCCAAGTTGTTTTTTGTTCAGTAGTTAGTTCAGCTTCAATTGCTGCTCTACGAGTTTTTTGCAATGTCTTTGTTTGTTGCTTATACTGTGATTTGTTTGCAACAACGGTATCTGCTTTTGCAGCACTTCGAACGGCGTCGCGCTTCGAATAAAAATCTTTATTAATGAACATTATTTTCTCGTACTGAGTGCTTGTTAATGACAATACTTTTTGTAATGTATCTGTAAAATCTTTTGCTCTTGTATCCATCTCTGTAGATGAACTATTAGCAAATGCTTTTCCTTTATGTTTGTTATTAGATTGTGCATTAGCATTAAAGAATGCAAACACAACTAAAAATAACGAAAGAACGAGATATCTAAAATTTATCATGTATTTTTTTTTTTAAAATTACAACTATTATTCAGGTTCATTAGCATCTATATCATCTTCAGATGGTTTTACTTTATTAGTTTTTGCATTTTTAATGTGAGATTTTCTCCATGCTTTCCAAGTGGCTTTTTGTTCTGTAGTTAAAAATGCATTAATTGCTTTTTTTCGTGTTTCAAAAGCAGTTTTAATTTGTGATTTATAAATTGATGCATTTGCTGCAACTGTATCTGTTTTCATTGCTTTCATTGTAGCATCTTTTGTTTTAAAAAATTCAACATTTATTGGAACTACTTTTGCATATTGAATATCAGACAAACCTAATCTTACTTTTAATGAATCTGCATTTCTAATTGCTTTTTGTTCAATGGTTAATTTTGGTTTTGCTACTTTGCTTTTTTGTGCAAATGTGTTAGTGGCAAACAAAGCGATGATTACTACTAAAAATAATTGAATGTGTTTTTTCATTTTTTAAAAATTTAATTGTTTATTTTATTAGTTAGATGAAAAAATGATGCCAAGGTTTATTATGAGTATGATAAAAAAATGTTAAATCAATTAATATTGCTGTGTTGACAGTAAAACCAATGTGCACGCTTCTAAAGGTAGAATATTATTACCAAAACAAATTTGTTCCAATTCTGCATTTTCAGTTCCTGGATTAAAAATAATTCGTTTTGGTTGTAATGATAAAATATAATTATAAAATTCTTTTTGTCGTTGCGGATTTAAGTAAAGTGTTACTGTATCAATGTTATCATAAACTTTCCAATCAGTTTCAATCGTCGTATTTTCAATCATAGCATGCTCGAAACCAAGCGCAATCACTTCGTGTCCATGTTTGTGCAACGTGCGCACTGCACGATTGCTGTATCGATCAGTTTTTGCACTTGCACCAATTACTACTGTCTTTTTCATCGCTTTATTCTAAATTTAATTCTAATTTTTTAATTAATTCCAAAACTGCTGGATTTACATCAATCATTTCTTTCAATCTATCTTTTGGTGTCTTATAGTTTTTTGTCAAATCTTCTTTTTTATCCAATTTAAAAATTAAAGAAATTGAAGGTGATGTTGTTTTTTTAATAAAAAAACTGGTGATTTCCATCTTGTGCAATTGTAACATTTGCAAAGAAATATTATTGGATTCAACAAAAGTAATTTCATCATCAATTAGCTGTGGTTGCTGACGTTCTGCAACACTCAAAAATGCATTTTGTAATTTTTCTCTATCTGTATTTATAAATTCATTCCACAAAACTGCTAAAGATTCAGCAGTTAAATCAATTTTTGTTTCTTTATTTTCAACAACCACTTCCTGATGAATATCTTTCAACATATTTCC
>CALLKF010000065.1 GCA_938008535.1 uncultured Saprospirales bacterium
GCTTTTTTATACAAACCTTTCACATCGCGTTTAGCACATTCATCGAACGAAGCATTTACATACACTTCATAAAAATCATCGCCAATAATTTCATTTGCCAAATCTCTAATATCTTGAGTTGGACTTACAAACGAATTGATCGTTACAATTCCTGTTTGCAAAAAAAGTTTATTGATTTCGGCAATTCGGCGAATGTTTTCTTTCCTGTCTTCGTCAGAAAAACCCAGATTATTATTTATTCCTGAACGTACATTATCGCCATCCAGAATAGTCGTTAAGATTCTGTTTTGATGTAATTTTTTTTCTAGGCCTTGTGCAATGGTGCTTTTTCCTGAACCAGATAAACCAGTCATCCAAATGCAAATTGCTTTTTGTTGCAGTAAATGTTCTTTATCGCTGCGATGTAATAGCTGATTAAAAATTGGATAAATATTGGTTGCTTTTTCAGGCATATCTTTTTATTTCTAACGGAAAATTTTGTGAATAGCAAATATACAATAAATCAATTAAAATTCTTAAAGTATATCGGTTTTATAGAGTATGAAAATAATTAGTCGAGTTATAAAATAAATTTACTAATATTACAAGTCAACCTCAACTTGCGTCGCTAATAAATCTTCTAAATTTTCTCTTCTTCTAATTAATTTTGCTTTGCCGTTATGTATTAAAACTTCTGCTGGTCTATAACGCGAATTATAGTTAGACGACATTGAATAACCATACGCACCAGCATTGTGTAATACTAAAATATCGCCTTCGCGTACTTCATTCAATTTTCTGTCCCAACCGAAAGTATCTGTTTCGCAAATGTAGCCAACTACAGTGTAAATGCGTTCTATACCAGTTGGATTGGAAACATTGGTGATGTGATGATAAGCATCGTACATCATCGGACGAATTAAGTGATTTTGACCGGAATCGACACCTGCAAAAACAGTAGCTGTGGTTTGTTTTATTACGTTTGTACGTACAAATAAAAATCCGCTTTCGCTTACTAAATATTTTCCTGGTTCAAAAACAAGCGTTAATTCTTTGCCATAATTTTTACAAAATTCCTGAAAGCGTTCGCTAATTTTTGCGCCTAATTCTTCTATGTTTGTGGTGTTATCATTTTCGTGATATTTCACTTTAAAACCACTTCCGAAATCCAAATATTCCAAATCTTTAAAACTTTGTGCCGCTTCAAATAAAATATCAGCTCCACGCAAAAACACATCAGCATCTAAAATATCAGAACCTGTATGCATGTGCAAGCCAATTACTTTTAAGTTGGTTGATTTCACTACACGTTCTAAATGACGCAACTGATAAATTGAAATTCCAAATTTAGAATCGATGTGACCTGTTGAAATTTTTTGATTTCCACCAGCCATAATGTGTGGATTGATACGCACACAAACTGGATAAGTGTCTTTATATAAATTTCCGAATTGTTCTAAAATAGAAAGATTATCGATATTGATGTTTACACCAAATTCAACTGCACGATTGATTTCATCAATATTTACACAGTTTGGTGTGTACATAATATCTTTAGCTTCAAATCCAGCTTTTAAACCAAGTTGTACTTCCTGAATAGAAACGGTATCTAAACTACCACCTAAATTCTTTATCAATTTTAAAATATTGATGTTGTTTAATGCTTTACAAGCATAATGTACATCAATTTTAGTCTTGCCAAATGCATTTTTAAGTCGATTGTATTGTCGCTCAATAACTGCTGCATCGTACACATACAATGGCGTACCGAATTCTTTACAGAGTTCCAAAACTGAAACACCATCTATTTCATATTGTTCGTTTACTAATTCCATTTTATAAAGATAAAAATAGATTTGAGAAATGAGTTCCGAAACATCGGAAGAGAAATAAGATTTATTGATAGATTAACCATCAATCCCAAGGAATGGCTAATTGATAATTTCCAAATTCATCGCAACCAGTAACTTCGCCGAGCATTTTGTGTGATTGGAAGAATCGATACATTGGTTGTGAGGATTTCCAAAACGGAATTTGTGTTGGATCTTTTTTATATAGTTTTACAAGGTTTTTTTCTTCCATTTTACAAGGAAAAATATGTACTGGAATTGGCGTATTATTTTTATAGATTTTCTGACAAATAAAAAACAATTCTTCAATGTTTTCATCGCCAATTGGAATGCAACCAACTGTTTGATTTCCGCCGTGAATGTAAATATCGCTACCTAAATTTTGTTCGTTTTTGTTACGAATCGAATCGGCAGAGTTTGGGTAGTTAATTCTGAACGAAAGATGAAATTTTGAGTTTGGATTGAATGTATCAATCTGATAGAAACCTTCTGGAATTTGCAAATCGCCTTCACGTTGTTTTGGTCCAAGTTTACCAGAAGTTGCGGTGAATTTATAGGTTCTTATTAGTTTATATTGCACATCATCAGTTGCCCAAAGTTCCAGTATTTGTTCTTCTTTGAAAGCACGTAAATAAATAGTTTCTGTTGGAAATTGAAATCCTTTAGCAGAAAACAGTTGGTTTACAATATGTTGTTTCTTTCTAATATCATTCTTCTCTGATTCTTGAGAAAACATATTTTCTGAAATTATTCTTAAAAAAAGTAGAAAAAGGATTTGCACTAAAAATTTCTATTGTTCTTCCCTATCTTTTAAAGCGCGTTCTCTGTCATGTCTACTCATGTATCTATCTTCATTATCATCTGAATTATCTGTACCAGTGATAATTTCTCTACCGTCAGGAGATGGTACTGAAGTATAATTATAAGTTGCATTCTTATCTACTAGCAATGGATCTTGAGAAGAACTTGTCAATGACCTCATATCCATAGGAGTAATTTCATTCTTTCCAGATTCAACAACATCAACAGCATTCATTTCTGTTTGCTGTTTTAATTGTAAATTTCTTTGTTCGGCAATTGCGTCCCAGTTTCTGCCTAAAGTATCTTTATCTGAGAGTACAATTTTAGTTGGATCACTGGTGTCATTACTAATGGAATCCCAAAAGAAGAATCCAAAAATGAGCACGATGCCAAATATGGTTGGTATTTTATACACTTTTATGCTGTTTTTGTTGCGCCAGACCAGCGTTTCAATATAGGTACCAGCAATAATAGTACCAAACCACCTGCAATCGACACATAAAATATTTTCATAAACACGCCGCTATATATACTTAAAGACTCAACAGCTGATACAGTGGTTGCACCGCCTTCTGATGGAATTGCCATTAATGTACCAATTACACCAGCTAAATGTTGTCCAAGTGCAGAAGCCAAGAACCAAAAACCCATCATCATACCTGTGTATTTAGTTGGCGATAATTTAGTAATCATAGATAAGCCAATTGGAGAAATACACAATTCGCCTGTTGTTAGCAACAAATAACCTAAAGCGTACCAAAAAAAGCCAACTTGTCCGTTTAATGCCAATTTCGCACCAACAACAAACATAAAAAATCCAAGTCCTAATTGCACAAACGACAAAGTGAATTTCATTGGTGTTGATGGTTCTTTGCCTCTGTTTGCTAATTTTATCCATAACCATGCAAAAGGGAAACTCAATAAAATAATGTAAAATGGATTAATAAAATTATTTACTGCTGCTGCAGGCAACCCAAAAGTATTTACATTTCGTTCTGTATATAGATTTAAAGAACCACCACCTTGCTCGTAAAATGCCCAAAATAATACAGAAAATGCAACCATAACTATTGCTGCTAGCATTTTATTTCTTGCTACAACATCTTGTTGAAACGCAATAACAATCATTGCTAATGTAGCAACTATACAAACAGGAAACATAATTTTTCCCATTAATGTGTAATTATTAAAGAGAAAAATAAATATTGGAATAATTACTAAAGAAGCAACTAAAACTATTAATTGTTTAGACATGGCAACTTCTGGACCACTGCCTTCATTTTCTTTTGGTGTAAGTCCAATTTCACCTAATGATTTTTGTCCAAATAAGAAAGTGATTAAACCTAAGATCATAAATATACCTGCTAAGCCAAAACCATAATGCCAGTTTATTTTTTGACCAATGTAACCACAAATTAAACCACCAATCGCTGCACCCAGATTAACACCCATATAAAAGATAGAAAATGCGCCATCGCGTCTTGAATCACCAGGTGCGTACAATTTACCTACCATCGTAGAAATATTTGGCTTAAAGAATCCATTTCCAGAAATTAGAAACGCCATGCCTGCAAAAAACGACCACTCTGTTGGAATTGCTAGAATTAAATGACCAGCTGCCATTAAAATTCCACCTAAAATAATAGCTTTACGATATCCTAAAAACTTGTCAGCTGCTATTCCACCAAATAAAGGCATTAAATAAACCAATGCTGTATAGGTTCCATAAATTAAATTTGCTTTTGCATCAGCATAATGTAATTGGTGTACCATAAACAATACTAGCAATGCGCGCATTCCATAAAACGAAAAACGTTCCCACATTTCCGTAAAAAATAATAATGCTAATTGTTTTGGATGTCCTTTTACGGCATCTGCAATATATGTTTGCGCATCTGCTTTTAATATATCGTCATCAAGTAAACCTGTTTCGTTGCCCATATGTATATGTTATTAGAATGTAAAGATAAAAAATTATTCCTCTCTAAAAAATTTAAATTGAAGTGCCGCAATGGCTCCAATTATAGCTGGAAATACTAAATTTATCAACCACAGCATTATAGTTGTTGCTAAAATGCCTATATCATTATCGGTGTATGGTTTTAGGAAGAATAATGCGACGTTTCCTCTAAAGCCAATATCCAACAAATCTATTGAAAATGGATTGATGGTTTGAATAAAAAAAATGGCGCTTATTAGAATAAAGCCAAAACCTATTGGTACATCAACTCCAAAAAAATTCAGCAATAACATAAATTGGAGACAATAAATGCAATATCGGCTCAATGATAAAAACTCTAATTTTAGTAAATCTGTTAAGCTGTATTTATTAATTACATCGATGTAATTTCTGATTTTTTGAAATCTTTTAATTTTAAAAAATTTGGTGCTTACAAAATCCAGGTTAAAATAGGTTAGATGCGTTGCCACTACAATCAATATAAAAAAGAAGATAAAAACGCCGTTTAAGTAGCTATCATTTTTGCCTGTGTAGAAAGTATAACACAAAAAACCAGTAGCACCAAGGCAAACGTTGACTACAATTTGCGCATAGCTACCAATTAAAGTAGAAACAATTGCGGTAATTCTATCTGTTTTTAAAGCCCAAACTCTTCCACCAAATTCGCCAACACGGTTTGGTGTAAACATGGAAAATGTAATTCCAAACAAAATGCCTTCTATTGCTTTCAACCAAGATAATTCATGCCATTTATTGATTAAATATTTCCATTTTATGGTTTCAATTGTCCAATTTAATAGCATTAATAAAAACACGAAGAACAACAAAGCATATTCGCCATCAAATGTATTTTTGAAATGACTTACTACATTTTGTAAATTTTCGTTGTGAATAATTTGCTTATACAACACAACCATTAACCCAATAAAAATGAGAAGTTTAACGATAGTGTTTAGCGTTTTATTTTGAAAGACTTTAGACATGAATTACGAAAGATTTTCAAAGATAGTTTTTTATTTATTGATAAAAAATTGAGTTTGCTATATACAAACTACAAATGAACGCCTATTTTTACAACGTGGCAAAAACGAAACAAATTATATTAGGTATAGACCCAGGCACGCAGGTTACTGGTTATGGTATTATATCATCAGATGGATTGACGATGGAATTGATTGCCATTGGAAGTATTCATACCGAAAAATTTGATGATCATTATGATAGATTGCGATGTATTTATGATAGAGTGCTTGAAATTATGCTTGCTTTTAAACCAACTGTTTTATCTATTGAAGCACCTTTTTTTGGAAAGAATGTGCAATCGATGCTGAAACTTGGACGCGCACAAGGCATGGCTATTGCTGCTGCACTGTCGCAAAAGGTTCCGATTCAGGAATATTCGCCGAAGAAAATAAAACAAAGTATTACCGGAAACGGAAATGCCGCGAAAGAGCAAGTGGCTGCAATGCTCGGACATATTTTAAAAACAGATGCCTTACCAAAGCAATTGGATGCTACGGATGGTTTGGCTGTTGCGGTTTGCCATCATTTTTCGATGATAGGCATTCCCAAAGCGGGCAAAAAGTATAGTGGCTGGGACGCTTTTATAAAAGACAATCCGAAGCGCGTGAAATAAAAGATGCTGCTAAGACCATGCTTCCATGAATCTTTTTTTCATTAAGTATAAACGAATAGTGTTGGAAGAAGTGCCGACAACATCAACGATATTCATCAGCATAGTAGAAGAAATTTCAAACTCACGTGCCCAATATTTTACATCGTGCGGCTCGTTGATATTAATTTTGGTAGAATAACGCGGTGCTATGTTAGATGTCTCGTAAGTCATAATCTTCATTTTTATTAGTACAAAAATATACGAAGACACACTGGGTTTCATTACAGAATTTGCAGTGAAAGTTGTAAGATTCTCATTAAGCTAAAGCACCACGAAAAATGAATTAGTTAATAATTTACCACAAAGACACAAAAGAAAACAATAGATATGATGTGAAGTTACAAACTTGCTATAAAATGCGGCGAAGTCGTAGACATTCGCCGAGCCGACAACGATAATGCTTCGCTGAGATTGGTTCTTAAGCATCAAACTACCTTCCTATAAATATACATTTTAAATGCAAAAAGTGTGCGAGCGGCAGTGCGCGATGTATATATGTATGTGCGTTAAATATGAAATACACCTTCGTAGAAGCATTTTATTAGGCAACAACACCTAAATAAGTCAAAATGTCGCCTTTTTATCGATTTTATTCAACTTTCCATCAAATATCAGCTCCTAACTGACAAAAAATCGTAATTAACGCACGCAAAATCAATATTTACGTCAACAGAATCGATATTAATGCACACAAAATCAATATTAACGCATACAAAATCAATATTAACGTCAACAGAATCAATATTAACGTCAACAGAATCGATATTAACGCACACAAAATCAATATTAACGTCAACAAAATCAATATTTATGCACACAGAATCAATATTAACGCACACAAAATCAATATTTATGCATACAAAATCAATATTCATGCAAAAAAAATGGCGTCTTTGGGCAGATTTTTCAGCAAGAACTCTGACAGAATTTGAAACTCTAACAGAGTTTCGTAAAATAAAAAAGCACCAAGAGTAATCTCTTAGTGCTTTGAAGTGGTCCCGCATGGGCTCGAATTATAACCCTTCATTGAACCTCAATTAACTCCTTATAACCTTATAATTAAGTAGTTATGATTTTGATTATTTTATTAAGACCTCAAATAATCCTTTAAAATCTCATTTTATTGCACTAAATTGCTACGCTAATTGCTACGCAATTTATCAAATGCAATATGAAACAACCATCACATTACTACAATCTGGAGACAAAACTAGACAAAAATAATGAGCAGTTAATCTTTTTTAATCTACGGTATAGATATTCTAAATTTATTGGCTCATCACCTAACCCAACTTATCAAGGGTTACGAATTTCAACTGGGTGGAAAATATCTAAAAAGGACTGGGACGGCAAAAGAGCCACCTCTGCATATGTCAAAAGAAAAGGTAAAGATTTAAACAACGCTCTTGAAAATATTGAACGTGTTGCATATCATCAATTGAGTCTCTATTTTGATGAGCACGGTGAAGTCCCAACACCTAAAAATCTAAAAAAAATAGTGTTTGAAAAATTAAATTGGACTCCAAAAACAAATACGGATAAGCACCTAATTAAATTCATAGATGATACTGTGGAGTACAGAACAAAACTACCTAAGACTCATAAGGACCATTTATCTGAGTCAACCCAAAAGCAATATACAATCCTTTCTAATCATCTTCGGCAATATGAAGCATTTACGGGACAACACATAACATTAGGCAATATAACCGAAGAAATATATTGGGATATATTTAAAGTATTGAATGACTTAAACAAAACGGAAACACAAAAAGGCTTAGCACATAATACCGTAGCAAAAGATTCAAAGAATATTTTAGCGATTTTGACCTACGCAAAGAAAAAGAAACTCAAGATTGGTTTCATTCATGATATTGATGATTTCCGAATTGATGAAGTGAAAAAGAGTTATGAGACTTATCTTACAGCGGACCAGATTCGCAAAATTATTGATAGTGATGTTAGCCATTCAAAAATGTTTCAACATGCAAAAAATTATCTTATTATATCCTGTTTCACTGGACTGCGAATTGGTGATATGAAATTTATTCATGAAGTAGTACCTGAGAAAATTATTCATCAATCAAAACAATACAATTGTATCACTACAAGAATCCGAAAAAGTCCAGAAAACAAAGAAGATTTATACTCCACTATACCGCTTCTAAAACCAGTTCAGGACCTTTTAAAGTCCAGTAATAATAAGTTTCCTGAATTTCCATCGGAACAGAATTTAAGAAAAGACATTAAAGCATTTCTAAAACATTTAGAGTTTAATGAACCTGTTAAGATAGGTATGCAATACTATCTTGAACCGCTTAAATATGAATACAAACCTCAACACGAAATTTTTACGGCACATGATTGTAGGTCAACCTTTATTACGAATATTAAACAAATAGGTATAACAAATGACATTATAGAGCCAATAACACATCCTAAACATAAGTGGCAACATATACTGGATATGTATGATAAATCTACTGCGGTGGACGAAACGGTTAAATTTATTAAGACATTGAACTCAAAAAAACATTCGTTATACAAGTATGTATAAGGCAATGAAATAACTTATTAGAATTATTTATTCAGAATTGTTTTTAGATGTCCATTTATCTTGTAGCTGACTAGCCTCACTATCTTTTAGTTTTTTAATTGATGAAGGACTATTGATATATTTTTCGGCGCAGGATTTTGAGCAGAAAAACCAAAATAAAAAAGTCTCTGTGTCTTCATCTTCTGATGACTTATATAACAATGGTTTGTTTTCCCAAATATCATATCTTTCGTCTTGTTCTTTGATTGCTTTCTTACACCATTTACATGCTCCTAAATCATGACCTATATTATTATTTGGTTCAGGAGATTTGTTTATTTTTAATCCTTTAGAAATATTATTAATAATGTCATTTATTTCTCCCCAAATTAGCAATTTTGCATTGCCAGAGAATGTATTATCATAAAGCTGTTTGGTTAAATCAATATTGCCATAGTTATTAAAATAATAAACTACTAAATTCTCAAGGTAAGCTTTATGGGTCCCATCATCACTCCCCATTTCATCAATTGACGGTAATCCTTTCGCCCTTAATTTAGAAAGATTATTTTCAATCTTATGATTTAAATCATTGTCAGTCTCCAGATAATTTAATCCTTTGTTATATTTTAATTTTATTTCTGGAAATATTGGATAGTTCAACTGTATTGCACAAGTGCCACAAGTATGAAAATACTTAGTAATGCTATTAAAATAAAAACTTACCGTATCAGACTGCAAAGAGGTTTCTCCTTCTAGTAAATATACTTGTTCATATATATTATCATTCTTTTTAAAAATTACGGTTTGATTAATTACTGCATTTCCACCATGATTAAATGAAGCCCATAGTTCATTTATACCGTCTTTATCAATATCACAATAATATGCCTTTAAAGATTTTAGAACACTAGAGTCTGATTCATTAATAGGATATTCTGAAAGGTGTATAATAGAATCATTTATCTTAACAAGAATATTTTGCTTTATTGTATTCGGTATATTTGTCTCTAATGGATAAGTAAGTTCGGTGTTGCCATCTGTAACATTATTTGTTTTTGTATTGGAACAATTCAATAACAAAAAACACAATAAGAAAGCAATAAGAGAATGTCCGTTAGTATTCATGGGATTGTTTTATTATCTAATATAATAAATCTTTACAAAGGCTTCTAGTCATTTATCGTATCAATTTATAACTGTATCAAAATAAATCTATAATTAATAAAAAATGATACGCATTCATGTATCATTTTTATTCAAAGATTTATTTTGTGTCATCTGCTATTCCTTCCATAAAGGACTTTATTGGTTGAATTGATTTTGATGTTGTTAGTAGATTTTGAACACAACAAGGGCAAAGAAGAATTTCGGATTCAAAGAAGAATTCAAAGTCCGCTTTCGTGAATTCAATTTTCTTTTTACATTTCTTACAATCAATTTTAATAGCTAAAGAAAAAGCCTCAAACATTTTTTTGACTGCTTTTTTCATATTACTCTGTTTCGTTTTTTCGGTCCACAAAACAAGTCCAATAAGTCTTCTAAATGATTTTACGGCTCTTAAATTATCGTTGCCTTTGTCAGGTAAATAACGAAAAATGATATTATCAATAATAGAGACAGAATATATTAAAAGATAAGGAACAAAATAATAGTAATGGTCCCAATAATCGATTATATCTTCTTCTCCAGAAAAAACAAAATTTAAGTTTTGGTTTGGTGTTTTATAATTTTTGTCTCTAGTTACGATATGTAAAGCATGGTTAGAAATCCCATTTATTCCTGATGGACACGATTTGTCATACCTCAATTCATAAAGTATGTCTTCATAAAAAATTATGGTCGGCTTTAATTTTGTTAATGCTTTCCTAATAATATCTCTTTTGTCAACATTTTGATGACTAGGGTCGTAATCTGCTGGTTCACCAGAGTGAAAAAATCTTTTAATAAATTCATGTGGGTCATATAATAATTGTTCTAGAATTAGAAGTTCGTCAGTTAATGGTTTACGCAATAGTGCATATGCAACAGTCATCTTTCCTCTTTTGGCACAGCTTAACGACTCATACATAAAATTGACAAAGTCACTTACGATAGACATAGTTATGTGTCTAGTTAATACCATTGTTAATTCATCATTTAAATCATTTACCTTTAACCAATCTAAGACATGGATTTTACCGCTTCTAAGTTCTGATACCAATAATTGTGTTTTGGGGTCGAGATTAAATTCTGCTTTTTTTAATGCCTTGTAGTTATCTGCTACAAATATTTCAGTTAACTGGTCATAAATTATTGCACAGATATTATTTATTTCATGATATTTCTTAGGTAATATTACATCTTCTTCATCGTCTATATAAATCATCTTTCAGTATTTAGCAGATACTAATATACAGCCTAAATTAACTTGATGCGCCAAAGAAAAATTAATAATAAATTTGGATTTATACTATAAAATATGTAACTTTATAGTATAAATTATATAATAATGGAATCAGCAATTATCATTTCTAGATGTTCAACTAATGAAACGAAACAGGACGTAAATCGTCAAACCGAAGAATTATTAAAAAAGTACAGCAACCAATTCAATATTCAGAAAATCTATGCTTACTACCAAAGCGGTACGAAGAATGACAATATGAATCAAGAAATTCTCAATTACGCTATAAGTAATAAAATTGACAACATAATCGTAACGGAACTAAGCAGAATCGGGAGACGTGTTGTAAATGTTTTATTATTCATTCAACAATGTTCTGACAATAAGATTAACGTGATTATCGACAATTATAATCTTAATAGTTTAAATGCAGATAAGACTGTTAATTCAATAACGCAATTGATTTTAAATATCTCTGCTTCTATAAGTGCTATTGAACTCCAAGAGACGAAACGTCGATTAAATTCAGGTCGTGATAAATTTATAAGAGACTTTGGAAAATCAGCGTTAGGTAGAAAACCAAACTCAATTAAAGACTCTAAAAAGCTACTATCCGAACATGCTGATATTGTAAGGTATCTAAAACAAGGACAATCTGTAAGAAACGTAATGAAGTTATCAGATAAATCATCTGGCACTGTTCAGAAAATTAAAAAGCTACTAGAAGTATAAAATAAAAATGGGTCGCAATGTTCGGACCCATTTTTTTTTAGAATTTTTTTTCAGTTAACTACACCATGATATAAAACTTGTTTTTTGGTGTTTTTTACCTGTTTTTAGCCCACAAAATCATTCTACAAGCGTGGTTGTAAAGGGGAAAAAAGGAACTGTAATTTGGGCTCCAGGATTTTTTCTACATCAATTGCCTCTTTAATACATATTATAATTAGTATAATATAACAAAGGTAACGTAGTTGTCTATAGGTCACCCAATTTGCTCAATACGTTTACGAATTGTTTCTATTTCTAATTCTAGTTGTAATTTATAGAGTTGCTTTTGCAACTCCTGTTTTTTTAACGGCTCCGCTTCAACCTGAATTTGGAGTTGTTTAACTCTTATCTTATCCTGTATGCTGTTCATCATTTATTTTGTTTGACATACATTCAAACTGAAAGAGCTCAATCAGTTTGTTGTTATCTACCATGTATCTAAATTCTTGCCATAGATGCAAATCATCTATTATTGCATCTTCTTCATATTTGCCGTAGATGTACTCAATTAATAACTGTTTAAGTATTGGGTTGTAATCTAAATTTTGAATTTCATGTAATTGTGCCATTTTTAATTTTTTAATGTTGTTATGTTGTTATTTTCTTTTGTTATATAGGACTCCCAGCCGTATAAATCGAATACATCCGCTGTGTGATAGCTGACAGTAGAAAATGCCATTCTAATGAGTTCAATTAGCCTTTTCTTATTAGAACACCGAACGAAAGCATGAATATGATTTCTTTGGTCCGACCCCTTCTTTTTTTCTATTACATAATTTAATTCTACTGAACCTGTTTCCATATTATCTACAATGTATTTCATTAACTTATGAATGTCTTCATTGCTATATGCTGTTGTTGGGTCAATAGTTAATGCGTAGTATTTCTTTAAACGTTTACGTTGCGGTTTAAACTTTGACATGAGTATATGATGAATTTGCCATTGTTGGTTATTGTCTTTGTGAATTAACTCTTTACTATGATTTTTCTCAATAGCATTAATAATGCGTCGCACATTGCGACTAGACATATCGGTTTGTTTGCTTATGTCGTTTACTGTTAAGTACTCTTTTTCTAACATGATAATTTTTTTTGTGTTTACTGTTATGGTATATCATAACTATTAGGGAAAGACCCTAATGCCGTTGATATAACGGTTGTTTAAATAAATATCTCGGAAATAGCAAAAGATTCCGTCGGACTTATTTTTAATCATCTATGATGAAGGGATAGGTGACACATCTAGTATCGACATGTCACCAGTAAATAGCTTGTATTTATTTTTTTATATGAAGACGTGGAAGGGATATCAAGATATTTTTTCTATAATAACGCTTTCTGTTACCTAGTCTAAAATCTATCTTAACTCTACCATCTTCTTCATATTTCAATAGAGTGTTTTCACTAATACATAAAAAACTCATTACATCTCTTGAGGTAAAGATTTCTTTTTCCATTGACAATATGCGGGATAGGTGGTAATTTTGTTGTTATTGCTATTATGATACAGACACCACTTATCATAACCTTGTACGAATCGGATTCTCAGTGAAAACTACCTAAATCACTGTCAGATTCGATATAAACAAAAATACTAAATAAATCGGCTAGGTGCAAGGCTAATTTAACAGAAAGTAATAAATATATTGCTACGTTTTGCGCTACGCAAAAATAAAAAATCCTTTGTAAATACTTGATATACAAAGGATTGAAATATTAAAAGTGGTCCCACATGGGCTCGAACCATGGACCACCTGATTATGAGTCAGGTGCTCTAACCAACTGAGCTATAGGACCGAAAACTAACGCTTAATTTTATGGATTAAATGCTAATTTTGGAGTGCAAATATACCTTTTTTTCTTAAAATTCAGCGCAGAAATTCTATCATGCAAAAAAAAGATACATTAATTTTTGATTTAGGAAATGTGATTATCAATTTAAAACCAGACGAAATTTGGCAGAAAGAAGATTTGTTGCCAAATTTCGACGCTCAAAAACTACATCAACTTCAAACCAATTTCTTTTTTAATGATTATGAAACCGGAAAAATTTCTACTACTGATTTCATCCAACAACTAAAAAATATTGCCTTACTTTCTACAATATCTGATGAAGAAATTATGGAACATTGGAACGCGCTTTTGCTGGATATTCCTGCGCATCGTATTGAACTTTTATATCAATTAAAACAAAAACATACGTTGGTTTTATTGAGCAATACGAATGATATTCATTTGGATTTTATTGTTCAGTACTTACATCAGCATTTTAATAAAAATGTGTTTGATGAAATTTTCATACACCAATTTTATTCTCAGAAATTAGGTTTGCGAAAACCAACTAAGGAAATTTATGAAAGAGTTTTACAATTAGCGAATATAGATGCCACTACAGCTTATTTTTTTGATGATAAAGCAGAAAATTTAATTGAACCAAAAAAATTAGGTGTTAAAACGATTTTGGTGGATAGAGATATTGCTGAATTGACTACTTTCTTATTATAAAAAACTTATGACTAATCGTTATCTTTGCACTTCAATAATTTTTACTATGCAACAACTTAGCGAACAAGAACAAATCAGACGCGAAAAATTAGACAAGATTAAAGCACTTGGTATCGATCCATATCCAGCGCCATTATATCCAGTAAATGTTTTATCATCAGAAATAAAGAAAAATTATCAAGAAGAAATTTTAGAAGACGGCTCAAAAAAACGTTTGAATTATCAAGAAGTTTGCATTGCAGGTAGATTGATGGCAACACGACCAGCAGGAAAAGCTACGTTTGCAGAAATACAAGATGGTGAAGGTCGTATTCAAATTTATGTAAGAAGAGATGATATTTGTCCAACGGAAGACAAAACTTTATACGATGCACTTTTTTCAAAGTTATTAGATTTAGGAGATTTTATCGGTATCAAAGGTTATGCGTTTAAAACAAAAGTTGGTGAAATATCCGTACATGCAACTGAATTTATTTTGTTAGGAAAATCGCTTCGACCATTGCCTGTTGTAAAAACAGATAATGATGGAAATATTTTTGATGCGTTTACAGATCCAGAATTGCGTTATCGTCAGCGTTATGTTGATTTGATTGTAAATCCACAAGTGAAAGAAACATTCATTAAACGCACCAAATTAATGAATTCAATTCGTGAATTTTTAAATGAAAATGGTGCACTTGAAGTTGATACACCTGTATTGCAAAGCATTCCTGGTGGCGCTGCTGCACGACCATTTACTACACATCACAATGCATTAGATATTCCATTGTATTTGCGTATTGCCAATGAATTGTATTTAAAAAGATTAATTGTTGGTGGTTTTGATTGGGTTTATGAGTTCAGCAGAAATTTCAGAAATGAAGGTATGGATAGAACGCACAATCCAGAATTTACGGTGTTGGAATTTTATGTTGCGTACAAAGATTATTTCTGGATGATGGAAACAACGGAACAACTTTTAGAAAAAGCTTGTATGGATACCAATGGAAAAACCGCTGTAGAAGTTGGTGAAAATATCATCAATTTTAAAGCGCCATACAAACGAATTTCTATATATGATGCGATAAAAACATACACTGGTTTTGATGTCTCAGAAATGAATGAAGATGGCTTACGTGATGTTTGCAAACAATTGCATATTGAAGTTGATAATTCTATGGGAAAAGGTAAATTGATTGATGAAATTTTTGGCGCACGTTGCGAACATAATTATATTCAACCAACATTCATTATTGATTATCCAATTGAAATGTCACCTTTAACGAAAAAACATCGTAGCAAAGATGGTTTGGTAGAACGTTTTGAGTTGATGATAAATGGCAAAGAAGTAGCAAATGCTTATTCAGAATTGAATGATCCAATTGACCAACGCGAACGATTTGAAGAACAAGTGAAGCTGATGGAACGCGGTGACAACGAAGCGATGTTCATCGATCACGATTTTTTACGCGCGTTAGAATATGGTATGCCACCAACATCTGGTATTGGTTTTGGCATTGATCGTTTAGCGATGTTGTTAACGAACAATGCAAGCATTCAGGAAGTGTTATTTTTTCCTCAAATGAGGTCAGAAGTAAATCAGTAAATATTATTTAGCTGTTGTTTTTACTGGCAATCCAATCTCGCTATATACCGGAAAATGATCGGAAATTTTATTGTTGACAATTTCAAATTTTTGAATCTCAAAACTTGGACTGGTGAGTATATAATCGATGCGCAAGAATGGAATTTTTCCATTATACGAATGTCCAATTCCGAAACTTGTTTCTAAAAAAGCATCTTTCATATTTTTAGAAATCAAGTTTGCAACATACGAATTTGGTAAATCATTAAAATCGCCACATAAAATAATTGGCTTAGTTTGCTTATTTAAAAATGCTTTCAATTCATCTGCTTGTTTTGCTCTGCGTTCAAATGCTTTGCGCAATTTTACAAAAATATTTTTTGCACCGCGCTCATCTAAATCTTGTGTTTCTTTAAATTGTTCTATCGTTTCGTAATCTTCTGTTCCAAAATAAATAGATTGCAAATGCACATTTACGAAACGAATAATGGTATCATCAAATTTAATATCGCAATAAATTCCTTTGAATGGTTTTTTGCCATAACCTGTTGTAAAATTCTGTTTCATAATCGTTCCAGAATCTACAATTGGACGCTTGGAGAACAAGGCAATGCCCCATTCATCGGTATTTCTAAGCACTAATTCTTTCGTAAAATAATAGTATTTATAGCCAATATCTTGTAATTGTTTTACGGTGTTAAAACTTTTAGAAGTATCATTATAAAACTCTTGAAAACAAACTACATCAGCGTTTTTATCTTTTATGGTTTGAAATATTTTTTGTTTGGAATTTTTATTTTCACTCCAATTATACAAGTCAAAATCGCGCACGTTATAACTCATTATTTTTATTATTTCAGATGATTTAAGCGAATCATCAGAACCGATATTTGTAGCAACTAAGCGAAATACTTGCGGCATGCATGCAGCAATAGCAATTACGGAAACCATAGCAAAAACGCGTTTGCGCAAAACCCAAACGATAGCAAAAAATAAATTAAGCAACAACAACGCTGGCAAGCACATGCCTAAAAATGGTAGTAAGAAAAATTTGGTTGGATGTATATAGGATGCACTTAAACTAATTAATAGCAAAGCAACTGCAACAATGTTGACAGAACGAGTAGTGAATGAAAATATCCATTTTATAAATTTCATTGTTGGTTTAATGGTCAATGGTCATTAGACATTAGTTATTGACAATTATTAATCGTCAATCGTTAATCTTCTTGACTTACTTTAAATAAAAAATCTTTTTCTTCTTGCGATAAACTTTCGTAACTCGATTTATTAATTTTGTCTAATATAGTATCTAAATGCTCTTGTTTGTTTACGTTAACATTATTTTGCTTTGCAGTTGTTTGTTTTCTTGTTTGATTTGCTGCTTGGTTATTTTCATTTTTATAAGCTACTTTTAAGTTTGATTTTTTAGCAAATAAATTGGTAAAAAAATCTTGCATTGCATGAAAAGGTTTTGCCATATCGGTGCCACTTCTCAATAATACAATATACAACCATCCGATAAAAAAACCACCAAGATGCGCAATATGTCCGCCTGGATTATTGTATTGTATGCTAATTAAATCTACAAATATGTATGCAGCAGTAAGCCATTTTAATTTCACATTCAACACCATAAATAAACGTATTTCATAGTTTGGAGAAATAGTTGTTGCAGCCATCACAATTGCTGTAACACCAGCCGAAGCACCAATTGCGGTTGCTGTTTGAACACTGTTTTGAAAATAAGGCAATAAATTATACGCTAACAAATAAAATGCACCACCAACAAAACCACCTAAAATATAAATTGGAATCACTTTTGATTTTCCAACTAAATCACCGACGATATTGCCAAACCAATATAGAGCAAGCATGTTCCAAAGAATATGAAAGAAACCTTCGTGCACAAACATGTAAGTAAACAGTTGCCATGGCTGATGTAACAATACTTTTAAATTAGAGTGCAAAGAAATAGATGATAGTATAGTTTCTCCAAATGTGTGCTGCGATAAAACACCTATTAATAATAAAATTTGAACAACTACAAACACACCAACATTCACCAATATTAACTTGATTACATCTGAACCAAATTTATATTGCCATTTTATATCGTCCCAAATTGTGTTGCCGTACATGTTAAAGTTGTGAGTCGTAAGTAATAAGTTGTAAGTTAAAAATAATAAATTGAATGCATTTTAGTTTATTAATAAAAAGAATTCTTGTTTGTTTTGTTCCAATAAAAAACTAGTAAAAAACCAAATATTGCACCACCAATATGTGCAAAATGCGCAACATTGTCACCACCACCTAAACTTCCATATCCTAAATCATACACAATTAAAACCAATGGCACCAAATATTTAGCTTTTATTGGAACAGGTATAAACATTAACATTAATTCTGTATTTGGAAATAAATAGGTAAAGCCAGCCAATAAACCGTATATGGCACCACTCGCACCTACCAATGTTGAAAGATAAATAGACGCCAACTTTTTATTCGTAACAAACTGAAGCACTTCATTTGTTACTTCACCACTCATATATAACAATCGCTTTCCTTCTGTATTTAAAAATAAATCTGGCTCTAACATTAAACCACCAGTCTGTGTATACACAATATATGTTTCAACCAATAAATGCAGGCCAATCGCAGCAAATCCAGATAAAAAATATAAGGTAATAAATCTTTTCGGACCCAACACTCTTTCTAAAATAGAACCAAATGAATATAATCCAAACATGTTAAAAAATATGTGTGAAATGCCACCATGCATAAACATATGCGTAAACAATTGCCATGGTTTAAACAATTCATTTGTTGGATAATGCATTGCCAATAAATCATTTAAATCTGGATAAATCATGGATGCTACAAACACTACAACATTAATTGCAATGATATTTTTCACAATTGGTGTCATTTGAGAAAAACCACCAAATCTTCTAGGTTCATTCATATTTTATTTTTTGATTTTTAACTTCTCTAAAATTTAAAACTTTGGAAATGTAAAAACTAATTATCAAATTTTCGTTCAATTTCATCAAAACCATATTGAACAAACGTAGTTAAACCTGCAGGATTAATTTTCGGCTGTTCGCAAGCAAATAATTCATCTATCAAATTCTGCATGGATGGTTTATCTAAGGTTTGTCCATATTTTATGGCTGTTTGATAAGCCAACGTTTTTGCTACATTTTTGCGTTTATCAAATTGTTCACTTTTAGCACTATTCTTAAACTCTTCTAACAAATTTTCTATTAATTGAGTTTCATTTTCTTCTGTTAAATCTGCAGGCATGCCATGAATTACAAAAGTAGTGTTGCCAAAAAACTCAATATCAAAACCCAAAATTTTTAAATCTGCAATAATTTCCTGCAACAATGCTGTATCGCTATTATTCAATTCCAATGTTTTTGGAAACAGCGTTCGTTGCGATGCAGCTGGCTGATTCGCTAAATTTTTTAAATATTTTTCAAACAAAATTCGTTGATGTGCTTTATGCTGATCAATTAAAATAAAACCACTTTTTAATTGCGTTAAAATATAACGTTGATGCAATTGAACTGGTTCAAATCGTTCATCTTTAAATGGATGCGACGAAAATAAATTCTCATTTTCCAGTGCTTCAATCTGATCCATTTTACTGCGAATGGTAACTATCTGTTCTTCGGTTTCTTCGTCAATATCATATAGTTTTTTCCATTGCTCAAAGTTTTGTTCATGTGTTGGAATATCTTTATCAAATGGCGAATGATACGAACCTTTTGTCTTTTCATTCGCATTCATTTTCGATTGCACCACAGTAAATGGCTGCTCAGTATAAATTCGATTATCGACTAAATTTCCAAATTCTTTTTCGTGTTCAAAATCAATTGTTGGCATGATGCTGTATTGCGACAAACCATGTTTTGCAGCTGCGTGCAATAACTGATAAATCGATTTCTCATCTTCAAATTTTATTTCTTGTTTAGTTGGATGCACATTAATATCAATCGCATTTGGTTGTATATCGATGAACAAACAATAAAACGGATAACTTTTATCTGAGATTAAACCATCATATGCTTTGGTAATTGCATGATTTAGAAACGCACTTTTTATAAAACGATTGTTGACGAAAAAGAATTGTTCACCACGCGTTTTTTTAGTTAAATCTGGTTTTGCAATAAATCCGCGAACACTTACATAATCGGTGATTTCTTCAATCGGAACTAATTTTTCGTTATAATTTTTTCCGAAAATCTGAACAATGCGTTGACGAATATTTCCTGCTTTTAAATGATAAATTTCTAAGCCATTATGATGCAACGAAAAGAAAATACTTGGATTTGCCAAACACACATGAATGAATTCATCAATCACATGTTTGAGTTCGATCTGATTGGATTTTAGAAAATTACGTCGTGCAGGAACATTATAAAATAAATTTTTTACTGCAATAGATGTTCCTTGATTGTGTGAAGTTGGCTCTTGCAAAATTACTTTTGAACCTTCAATAATTAAAATGCTTCCAACGTCTTTGTTGTGCAAACGAGTTTTCATTTCTACATGTGCCACAGCAGCAATAGATGCCATCGCTTCGCCGCGAAAACCGAATGTATGTAATGCAAAAAGGTCATCAATCTTTTTTATTTTGGAAGTTGCATGTCGCTCAAAACACATACGCGCATCTGTTTCTGACATTCCAGAACCATCATCTACTACTTGTATCAGCGCACGACCAGCATCTTTAATAATGAGTTGAATATTTTTTGAACCAGCATCAACGCTGTTTTCCAGCAATTCTTTCACCACAGAAGCAGGTCGCTGAATAACTTCACCTGCTGCAATTTGGTTAGCAATGTGGTCTGGCAATAATCGTATAATATCTGACATAATCTGTATCAAAAATACAAAAATGGCGTGTTAGAATTGTTTAATTTGTGTTATTTGATGGAAAATTATACTTTCGAGGTTTTAAATAATTTCTCGCAAAAGCATATATAACCGGCAGTCGTTAGTTCACACGTTACGGAAGCCAGTTCACACGTTACGGAAGCCAGTTCACACGTTACGGAAGCCAGCTCACACGTTACGGAAGCCAGTTCACACGTTACGGAAGCTAATTCACACGTTACGGAAGCTAGTTCATACGTTACGGACGCTAGTTCACACGTTACGGAGGCTAATTCACACGTTACGGAAGCTAGTTCATACGTTACGGAAGCTAGTTCACACGTTACGGAAGCTAATTCACACGTTACGGTGACCAGCTTACCTAAAATTATTGTTTAAAACTGATAAAGTGCTTTTATCCGTAAAAATTGCTTTTGTACGGATAGCGTTTGTGATACATATCTTGTACCATTAAAATCATGGTGTTTCGCAATTCTTCGATATTTTCTTTATTGGTTGCTGAAATAAATACGCAATTACAATTCATCCAGGAACGCATATTTTTTTCAAATTCCTGCGAAAGTTCTTGCTTGATTTCTTCCGGTAAAAATTTATCGAAATGTTTTTCACGATATAAATCCATCTTATTAAAGACTACTAAACGCGGCTGACGTGTAACACTTAAATCGCTCAGTGTCTCGTTCACTATATTAATATGATCTCTAAAATTTTCGTGCGATGCATCGACCACATGTACAATTACATCAGACTCTTTCGTTTCATCTAAGGTTGATTTAAAACTTTCAATTAATTTATGTGGTAATTTTCGAATAAAACCAACGGTATCGCTTAATAAGAACGCAATGTTTTCAATCACTACTTTTCGAACGGTTGTATCTAAAGTTGCAAATAATTTGTTTTCAGCTAACACATCACTTTTGCTCATCAAATTCATGATGGTTGATTTGCCAACGTTGGTGTAGCCAACCAAGGCAACTCGAATGAGTTCACCGCGCGTTTTTCTGCGAGTTGCTTCTTGCTTATCCAGTATTTCTAAATCTTGTTTTAATTTGGAGATTTTATCGTTAATAACACGTCTGTCCGTTTCAATTTCTTTTTCACCAGGGCCACGCATACCAATACCACCACGTTGACGTTCTAAGTGTGTCCATAAACCTTTTAAGCGTGGCAACAAATATTGCAATTGTGCCAATTCAACTTGTGTTCTGGCTTGTGCGGTTTGTGCTCGCATCGCAAAAATATCCAAAATCAAGCTGGTTCTGTCTAAGATTTTACATTTCAGTTCTTCTTCTAAATTGCGTTGCTGAGCTGGTGAAATCTCATCATCGATGATTACAGTATTGATTTCTGCAAATTCATTGTATGCTTTTATTTCTTCTAATTTTCCAGAACCAACATAAAACCGAACATCAGGATGTTTTAATTTTTGCGTGTATTTTTTTAAGGTGATGGCACCTGCAGTTTCTGCCAAAAATGCTAATTCATCTAAGTATTCAGCTACTTGTTCTGCAGTTTGGTTATCACGAATGATGGAAACCAAAACGGCGCGTTCTTCAATAATTGGATTTACTTCTGTTGTTTTTGCTGGACTATTCATTTAAAATTTTTGAAAGATAAAAAAATGGTTAGCTTACTTAAAACTGTAAACTAACCATTTATTTTTATACTAATTTACTTTTATTATTTACAGTTAAAATAGACAGTTTTGGTTATAGGATCGCCACCAGTTGGCTGCATATCTGCAACGATATCTAATTGCATATTTCCACCAGTTGCCAAATCATTTAACCAAAAATTTTCGATAGTAAAAGACGTACTGTTGACAATTCTGGAATTAAATTTTACTTGTCCACCTGCTGTTTTTTTAAAGACTACTCTGTAAGCATTTACATTTTTATTTGAAGTAACTGTTGCGAAAACTTTTATAGTATCACCTAAATTAAATTCTTGATTTTCGATTGGTGATGTGATAGCAATATTTACTGTTGTTGGTACGTCTTCTACTTTATCACAAGCAGTGAAGAATAAAACAACAAAACTTAAGAGTATAAAAATATGTTTTTGCATGTGTTACTTTTTATAAAAATTAAAAATACAATTCTTTTTTTATTTTTTATGGCGATTTTTTGAATTAGTTGAATATCAACCAATATTATAATTATTTAGCACCAAACAATCAGCAATATTCTCACTTACTTTTTGATGCCAAAAAGTAAGCAAAAAGCATTTGCGAAAAGCAAGGCAATTTTTAATCTATTTTTCCTGCGGAAAAGATTAAAACCGAAGCTAAAATCAAAAAGCAAACACTAATATCCTTTCTCTTTTTGATTTTACTTCTATTGCTGTGCTTTTCGCAAACCTAATTCTTTTGCGGTAGTAATTTTTCATTTTCGTTTAGCTGTTTTTTAAGAAATTCATTTTATGCTTTTTAACGATATTAATTAGAGTTAAAAATATTAAATCGATAAAAAAAAGCCAAACAAAAAATGTTTGACTTCTTAAAATTTATATTTGAATCATTTATGATGTCGTATAAAAATTCACCGTTTTGGTTGTAGTATTTCCGTTATGATCTTCACCTGTAAGTATTAAGCGCAATTGCATTGAAACATCTGGCATTTTATATTTTTTGCTGAATGTTACATTGTCATGTGCATGCTCATCTTCTAAAAATAGCGTATCGCCTGTTGTAGTATTAATTATCCTGAAATCAAATCCATGTGTATCTGCGTCTGTTATGGTAAATGCAACCAATGCAGAATCACCAGTTGCAATAGCTTGACCTTCCGTTGGTGACGTGATAGTAACCACAGGATTATCACTGTCTTTCTCTTTTTTGCATGCTAAAAATGTAATACTTACTGCAAAAAACAATACAATTAATTTTTTCATTTTGTCTTTTTTAATAACTTTTAATTAGTAAAGATATACATTAAATCGAAATTAAAACTCAGAAAATCTCGAATCGTTTAGGAATTTATTATCTGTTAACGTTTTTAAGAATGAGATTATCTTTGTCTTTTCATCATTAGTCATTGGAATTCCAAGCGTGTTGTTTCTTTGTAAAATGGTATCTAAAGTTGTTGTTGTATTTACAACACTATTTGAATAATGGTTTAAAACTTCATCCAATGTATTAAATCTGCCATCATGCATATAAGGTGAAGATTTTTCAACATTACGCAAGCTTGGTACTTTAAACTTGAAACTATCTGTAGTTATAACAGACACTCTAAATCTTCCAAAGTCTGATGTTGTAGATAATCCATTATTTCTAAAACTAAAATCAGTAAATAAAATTCCTGAGTGACAAGAAGCACATTTTTGGTTGAATAAATCTAAACCAGCTTGCTCTGTTGAAGTAAGTGTAGTTTTTCCTGCTAAATACTCATCATACTTTGATTGATTAGAAACAATAGAAATTAAGAAAGTAGATAGCGCCTGATTGAACCTGATTGCAGTAATTTCCGATGTGCCAAATGCCTTATTAAATAAAGCCAAATAATTATTGTCTGTTTTTAATTTGTCTATAACAGTTGGTATAGTTTCATCCATTTCCACCGGATTTTGAATTGGATTGATATGAAATAAATCTAAATCGCCAACACCACCATCCCAAAAAAACAAGGGTTGCCAAGCTAAATTAAAAAGTGCTGGTGAATTTCTTGTGCCTAATTTATTGTCAATTCCGTGGCTCACCCGATGACCAGCATGAGCAAAAGAAGCCACTTGCTGATGACAACTACCACAAGAAACTGTGTTGTCTCTTGATAAGCGTGCATCATAAAATAATTTTCTGCCTAATTCTCGTTTCTCATTAGAATATGGATTTTCGGTTAGATTATAGCGTACTGCTGGAAAATTAGTTGGTGCCACAAAACCATTATCAATATTGGGTTGTGCGTCTTCTTTTTTTGTGCATTGAATAAAAAAGACAACGAGTGCTATATAATAAATTTTCTTTAACACATTTTAGAATTAATACTGATAAGTAATTGTATTACAAAAAAAGAACAAAGGAGAATTGGTAAATTCTCCTTTGTCATTCTAAAAATTATTCAGCTTCGATATGGTCTACTACAAACATATTTTTGTAGTTGTTTGCTATCGCTGGTGCATTTGGGCCACCCATTACAACTGGTGTAGTTGGCACACTGATATTAGTAGTACCATTTACGACTTTTAATGCATCAACAAATGTATGGATGTGTTTGTGGTTGTTACTTCCAAAACTAACCGGTGCACCTGGGAAAGTTAACGTAACTGTTTTTAAATTGTTTTGTGTTGGTGAACTATAACCACCAAAACCACCAACATGGTACATAAAGTCAGCACCGGCAGCTTGAGAGAATGTGCCTTCTGTTTTTACGAAGATGTAACCAGAGTTCCAAACCCAGTACATATCAGCGTGTGTTGTAACATCTAATACGCCAGTTCTTTCTGATTGCGGTGCTGTTGATTTTAAAGAATCAACACCAATGGTGAATGTTACAGAAGTATATTTTCCAGCTGGAACGTCAGGAAATTCTACTGTTTGAGAAACGTCATCTGCTTCGTCAATTAAGAAATAGCATGACTCTTTAGGCACTACATAAGTGCTGCCATCTTCTTTTGTAAAGATAAAATTACTTACATAGTATTTAAACAAAGAAAAATTCATAGAATCGTTGTTGGCATTTTTGTACCAAGTAGTGTTTAATTCTAAATCTGCACTACCAGCTCTGTTGTCAAATTCCATAGCTACCATACCAGGTCCTTCTGGTGTTGATTCTTTTTTACATGAAGCGATGAATGTTACGATTGCGATTGATAAAATAAATAAATGTGATTTTTTCATTTTTTAAAATTTTAATTAATTAAGAATTACTTGTTTTTATTGATTGAGTTAAAAGCATCAGTTTTGTCATGGTGAACAATATGATGCCAAAAAGAAGAACTACAACACTCCAAATGGTTGGATAATTGTAGAATAATACAGAACTGCTTAAGGCGCAAATCCATTTCCAAATTTGATTGTTTTTTATGCCAAAGAAATAATAGAAAACAGTTTCAAAAACTTTATAAGAAGAAATTGCTCCAATAAATAATGATGTAAACATTATTACACTTTCCATAATGAACTTATTTTAAAAGTTTAAAATTTACTGACTTTGTGGAAACATTGCCGCTATGATCTTCCGCAGTAAAAACTAAAAGTGCCTCTATATTTTCAGCTATACTTAATTTATATCCTTTATAAAAATCAATGTGTTCATCATGGTCATGCCTTGGATTAATGTGTATTAACGTATCGCCATTTGCTTTATTGGTAACTACATATTTGAAGTTATGAAGATCCGGATCATCCATTATTGCTTTTATAATTACAGAATCAGAAGTTGCATTTATTTCCTGACCTTCTGTTGGTGAAAGCAACGTAATAACCGGACCGCTGTTGTCTGTTTCTTTTTTGCATGCAATAAATACAACAAAACAAATGCTTATCCATACTATTTTCTTGAACATGGTTTGATTTTTTGATATTATTTAATAGTATCTGTTTTAGGTACTTTTGGTTTCATTTTTATCTGATAACGAAGCATGCAGTTAAAGCCGGTTTTTTCTTTTACGTTTCCTGCTGAAACTTTTTGTGCCATCGGTTGAAATACACTTACATTAAAAGAAAATTCTTTAACAGTACACTGCATTCCAATACTTGCCGCAAATGTCCAGGAGCCGGATTTTTGTTGTATAATTTTATTATGCAAATTCTTTTGCGAAATATCGGTACGGATACCAACAATTGGCGTTATTGCAACCTGTTTTACAAAATGCGTATAATTTGCAGCCAATTGATATGAATACATATTTCCGTATTTTATGTCGTCTTTATTATACATGTTTAGTTTAACCAACGCTGCATTTACTAAAGCCCAATTTTTAATACTTAAGCTATATGTACCAGAAAAATAGAAGGCTACTGTTTGAGTGCCAAAATTAAAGTCTTGCAATAATTCATTCGTAGATGCTTTTTTACTTCCGGTTGGGAAACTCATACCATAACCAAGGTTTACGATATGTCCAACTTTTTTATTTCCTAATCCTGGTTTTGAAAAAACCCTGAAATTGGAAAACAGCATTAAATCACCAGCGCCAAATTTCTTTTCTTTTAAATTTGGTGTACTTTCATCTTGTACTTTATATTGGTTAAACATCCATGTAATTGGCATGGACAAGCGAATATCTACCCATTTTTTGGGTGCATATGACACGTAAACAGATTGCGTTACAATTTGCGTTTGCTTTACATTTGCATCAGAAACTACATGCTTAAAGTTTCGGTATTGCACAGATGTACCGACAGATGATTGTGGTTGTAACGATAATACATCTGTATTCATTATTGCAGGTGAGCAACCGCAAAAATCACACGCATAGGCAGTGCTAAAGCAGCACATGAATGCTATAATAATTTTATACATTTTATTTGTTTTAGACTCTAAATCCTAAATAAGGATTTAAAAATATTTACAAGCATTAAAACGCTTGGACATTCTACAGAATAATAGATTGCCAAAAAAATATTAAGCTAAAACAGTTGGTGGTTTGATTGGCGATTGAGTAACACCTTTTAAGATATCTGAACTATAATTTGTACATTTATTTGCAGGAATTTCAAGTACATCTAATCCTTGAATATGAATTTTATAATATTGCTGAAGGTAAACTTCCACTTCTTTTACTTTTAAATTAAGCACTGAAAATGGATTTTTCGTGTTTTCATTTTCTGCTTTAGAAATCGTTTTATTTAAGTGGCAAGAACCTTTACAGCACGAACCTTTTATATTTTTATTGACACAATATTTTTCAGTAATGGATTTTTCATTGAGTTTATACAATAAATATAAACTAGCTTCCTGCATGGTAGTCAGCAGAAAAAATACAGAAAATAATATGGCACTAAGTGCTTTCATTTATGCTGTAAAATTAAGTAGATTACGATTGATAAAATATGATATCAATCATAAAATACAATTATCTATTTCCAATTTCCGTATAAGGACGAACCGTTGCTCCTAAATAAATCTGGCGCGGACGACCAATCGGTTCTTTATTTTCTTTCAATTCTTTCCATTGAGCTACCCAGCCAGGCAACCTGCCTAAAGCAAATAATGTAGTGAATGAATCCGTAGGGAAACCCATTGCTTTATAAATAATACCGGAATAGAAATCTACGTTTGGATATAATTTTCTTGAAACAAAATAATCATCATGCAAAGCAGCTTGTTCTAATTCAACTGCAATCGTTAGTTTTTTATCGGCTACGCCTAAATCATCTAATACTTCATCACATGCTTTTTTCAAAATTTTTGCTCTTGGATCAAAATTCTTGTAAACACGGTGACCAAAACCCATTAAACGGAAGCCTGAAGTTTTATCTTTTGCCATTGCTACAAATTTTGCAGTATCGCCACCATCTTTTTCAATTGATTCCAATTGCTCCAAAACTGCCTGGTTTGCGCCGCCATGCAACGGACCCCAAAGTGCACTGATACCAGCACTTACAGATGCATATACATTAGCATTTGATGAACCAACCATTCTAACGGTAGAAGTCGAACAATTTTGTTCGTGGTCTGCATGTAAGATCAGTAATTTATCCATTGCATCTACCATTACTGCTGATGCAGGTTTGGCAAATGTCATTTGTAAGAAATTGGCTACATAATCCAAGCTTTTGTCGTTTGCTACAAATTCTAATCCTTGCGAATTACGAATAATCATTGCAACAATTACCGGAAATTTAGCTAAAATGTTGATGTAATTTTCATCGGTTAACTTTGCGCCATCTTTATAAACACCTGATAAAATTACAGTTGCAGCAGCTAATTGCGCCATTGGATGCGTTCCTTTTGGCATTGCTTTTAAAATAGTAGCAATTTCGGCAGGAACATCAGAATTATCCTTTAATTTTTGGTTGAAGTCTGCTAATTGTGAAGCAGTTGGCAATTCACCATACAACAATAAATAAGCAACTTCTGTGAAATTAGATTTTTCTGCTAAATCGGCAATTTCATAACCACGATAGCGAAGAATACCTTCTTCACCATCTAAAAAAGTAATTTTGCTGGTGGTTGCACCTGTATTTTTATATCCAAAATCAAGTGTAACGAAACCTGTATCTTCTCTTAATTTGTCAATATTGATAGCGTATTCGTTTTCTGTTCCAACTAAAACTGGACATTCTGTTGTTTTTCCGCCAAGCGTGATGGTTATTTTTTCTTCTGACATACGTTTAAAATCTGTCTATAAAAATACAAAAAGATTGTTGATTGTAGGTTAAGATTATATTATACCAAAAATTGAGACTTAAAATAGATGCTTATCAGTTTTTAAACTTTAAACAAAATATCTTCTTTTACTTTCTAATTTCAAAAAGTAAACAAAAAGCATTTGATTTATTAGATATTGAAATATCTTATTTAATTTCTACTTCGTTCCTGATTTCGAAATTGCGCTTTGGCATAAATGCAGGTACCAAACCTGCACGCAACAGAATTTTAGCAGAGCGTTCTTTCGTTAAGAAATTAGTAAAGCCAGTTCCTACTAATTCTGGATTTCTACCTAAAACAATATTTATGGATTGTTGCAATGGATAACTAAAACTATAGATACTTGCCTGCGATACTTCATAAATAGTATCATTTTGTTTGATATCTAAAATTTTGATAGTTTGTGTCAGTTTATTTGTTTCCTCTTCATCTCGGTTACTAATTAAATTAAATGGAATAAAACCTATAGATGATTGATTGCGTTTTACATATTCGACAACTTCATTAGAATTATTTACTACAAGTGCATTTTTAAATAATGCAGGTTCAATATTTGCTAGTTTCATAATGTAGCGCGCAATACCAGATTGTTTATTGTCAAATACTAGTTTTACTGTTGAGTTTGCTTGTAAATAATTAGTCAGTTTATTAATATGCAAGATAGAATCATTGAAATTTTGGTTTGAGATTGTAGCAACTGCATTAAAACCAAATACATTTTCTAAAGTTTTAGTATGCTGATTGTTGGTGCTAATTTCTTTTTCATTCTTTGTAAGATTTCTGCTAATCAACATTGAGGTAATTTTACCGTTTACAAAATCGTTGATGATTTTGTCTTGAGGTTGATAATTGAAAATAATATGTGCTGCTGGATTTTCGTGCTCGTAAATCTGCGATAATTGTTCAGCGATATTTTTCAAGTTTTCATCCGTTGCGATAGTAATAGTACCTGAATTCCATTCGCTTATTATTTCCTTTTTAGTAGTTGGTTTTGTATTGCAAGATGAAAAAAAAATCACTCCAAATAAAATAAAAAATATAAACAGCTGAGTTGTAAATCGTAAATCGTACATCATAAGTTATTGTTCTTTATAAAGTTGAAATGCACGATATGCTCTAAAGATTCCATAGCTAATTAATAAAGTGGCAAATGCATATTTTAAAATATCTGACGAAAAAATGCTTACATTTTTTATTAGGAATACACTTATTCCAATTAAAATATATGCAAGTGCTATAGCAATTCGCAAAATAAATCCAGGATTATTAAATTTTCCCACGTGCTAAAATTATAAAATTAGATGCAGTTTTTTTATTTTTTTTATTAGATAAAAAGACGAATTAATAGAGTTTACACCTTTCATTATCGCAGATGGCAAAAGGTGCAAACTCTTTACTTATTGATTTGCATTTACATTATTTGTCATTGCAATTAATTCTTCATTATTTACTGATTGAATAGCGTAAATTTTTGTATTTGTTATATCCATTTCATCTAAAACATCTACCATATTATTATAGTTTGCATCATCTGTCATTTTAATTAAACAAATTGTTTTAGTAAAACCGCTTTTATCTTTTTTCCATTTGGCATCTACTAATTTTTGTTTGTTTAAAATAGCTTTTCGAATACCATCAAATGTGTAATTAGATTTTTTTAAATCAGTAACTTCATTTCCTTCATAGTACCAAACTGTATTGTTTTTATCACAAATAATGTTTAATACTTTAGATTGCTCAATATCGATTGGATATTCATCATGAATAGGCATAGACAAATTCATGGCAACAGGTTTGGTTAAAGATGTAGTTAGCATAAAAAAAGAAATCAGTAAAAATCCTAAATCTACCATTGGTGTCATATCAATTGTAGTGGTGTTCTTTTTGGTGTGCGTATTTTTTAGTTTGCAGTTTACGTCGCTTGATGTTTCTGGTAATGTCATGTTTACTATGTATTTAGATTTATGAATTATGCTGGTTTTTATTGATTTTAATTGTGCGAAAAATCAAATGCAACTGGCAATGTAAAATAGACTCTTACTGGTGTACCGTTTTGCAAACCAGGTTTCCATTTCGGCATTTTTTTAATAGCAGAAATTGCTACTTCACCACAGCGACCACCAATTCCATCTTTAATAACTTCTGGATTGCGCACAGTTCCGTCAACATCAACATAAAACCGAATAATTACTTTTCCAGATCCACCAGTTTCAATATCTGATGAATATGGATGGATGTTTTCCTGTAAAAATTTCATGAGTGCTTCTCTTCCATTTGGAAAACTCGGTAAAATTTGTGAGGTTGGTAAAATAGTAGTTATTGCTGGAACTGGTGTTGGTGGCGAGCTAGGTGGTCCAGATAAGGACACTGTAATTATAGTTGGCTCTATTGGTTTTACTGGAGCATCTATTCCGTCATTAACCACTACATTTGCAATAGGTTTTTTCGGTAAGTCTTGTTGTAAAGGAACTGTATTTTGTTCTGTTACTTTTTGTACCACTTTGAAATCTTTAAACATTGTTGTATTCACTTTTGGTGGTTGAGTGATACTTTTTGGTATTTTAGGTTTTGGAATATCAGGAATTACATTTTTAATATTTTGCGTTTCAATCGTTACAACATGTTCGTCAATAATTGGCTCTATTTTTTTTGTAATTGAATTTTTTACGATAAGCATAAAGACAATAAATGCGCTAATGGTAACGAATAAACCGACTGTTGCGTTTTTGTCGATGGTTTGGCGCAATTGAAATGCGCCATAGTTTTTGTTTCTGTTTTCAAAGATGATTTCATCCATTGATAAATTTTGATAACTGTTCATACATTTAAATTTTATTATTAAATATAACGCAGTTTCTGCAACTTAATTGCATATAAAATGTTAAAAATGTAATTAAGTTGCATTTTTAACATTTGATTAAAAAAAAAATGCTACTCTATGTGAGTAGCATTTAAATTTTAATATTATGAAATAGACTAAATAGACTAGCTTAATTTGAAAGACACTGGTAATGTATAATAAACTTTAACTGGCTTACCTCTTTGTGTGCCAGGTGTCCATTTTGGCATTTTTTTAATTACACGAATGGCTTCATCAGCGCAACCGCCTCCAACACCATCTTTTAAAACAACGGGTTCTCTAACGGTACCATCAGTATCAACATAAAATTTAACAATTACTTTTCCTTCTAGGCCATTTTCACGTGCTAAAGATGGATACAAAATATTTTTTTTCAAGAAACCCATTAATTCAGCAATTCCTCCTGGGAAATTAGGCATAACTTCAGCACGGTCGAAAATTTCTGGTTCTCTTGGTGCTTCAGGTTCTGGAGCAGATACTACAGCAGTTCCTGTGCCAGGTTTGTCTTCTATAATAGCTTTAGCATTTTCATCACCTTTTTGAGTTGTAGTAGAAACATCGACTTTTATATCTTCTTGTTTTACTATTTCTTCTTGTTTAGCCACTTCCTCATCTTTTTTGGCAATCATCTCTACAAATTTAATGGTAGGACGAACAGGTGGTGGTGGTGGTGGTGGTGGTGGTGCATCTACAGGTGGTGGTGGTGGTGGTGGCAAATCTACATCAGTCATCTCAATATTAACTTCTTTTTCTTTGGTTAACTTACCTAAAAAAGAGAATATTTTGAACTGAGATGCCAAAACCACAAATGTAAAAAATGCAATAGCAATTAATAAACCTTTAATTTTATGTCGGTCAATTAATTGTCTGAGTTCGAAAGCACCATAAGATTTATTTCGTTGTTCAAAAACGATTTCATCCATGGATAACTTTTTATAATCTATTTGACTCATTTTATATTTTTAGTTTTAACCAATCTATTTTATACGGACAACTATTGAACTTTGGCATTTCCACCATTTGCAATTGCTTCTGTTTCTAATTTATTTACATCTTGGATAGCATATACTTTTGTGCCTGTGATATCCATTTCATCTAAAACATCCACCATATTATTGTAATTGGCATCTTCCGTTAGTTTTATTAGACAAATAATTTGTGAAAATCCTTTAGAGTCTTTTCCCCATTTTGCATCCACTTCTTTTTGTTTGTCTAAAATTATTTTACGGATGCCATCTGGTGAATAATTGGTGGTTTTCAAACCAGCAGCAACAAAACCAGGATAGTACCAAATATTATTTTCTTTATCACAAATAATATTTAAAACTTTTGATTCTGGAATTTCTGCTTTTTTTTCGTCGTTTTTTTCTTTTATTGGCATTGACAAATTCATTGCCACTGGTTTCGAAAGTGATGTTGTTAACATAAAGAAAGAAATTAGCAAAAAAGCTAAATCCACCATTGGAGTCATATCCACATTCGTAGATGCTTTCTTACTACGGACTTTTTTACCTTTGTCGCCACCACTTGAAGTATCAATTTGAGCCATTTTTGTTTTTTTTAGTGGTTAATCTTTATTTCCTTCTAAAGCTGTTACCAACTTAAAGCTGTTTACATCTTTTTCTCTTAACACATCAATTACGCGTTTTATGGCAACGATATTACTGGTTTTATCGCCTTTTATTGCAAAAGTAATTTTGTCATCACCATAAGCAAAACGTGTAGCCATTATCCAATCACCTAATTCATTGTTTGTACTGTCTTTAGGAACACCTGTAAGTTGTCCTTTAGATTGCATTTCTTTTAATTGATTTTGTTTTAAACCAACCATTTGAGGAATTGCTTGAGCAGGAAAAGCTATTTGTTCTAATTGAGTAAATTGAGCTTTTTGTTTGGCGTTCAAACTGCCTAACATGGTATATTTTGTACCATATTTTTCTATCATTTTTTCAAGAATATCAGCTTTTCTTCTTGGAGAAGAAGCTACGTAATAGACATTCCCTATTTTATCAACTGAAATAGTTACTAAATCATCTTTTACAGTTTCAGTAGCACGAGAAGCTGGTGTAACAATTTCAACCAATTCGTTAGGTCGAAATTTAGCTGTTAAAATGAAGAAAGTAAGCAAAAGAAACCCAACATCGCACATGGCTGTCATATCCATGTGGGTACTTTTTCTAGGTACTTTAATTTTTGGCATAATTTATAAAATTTATACTAAAAAAATTAGTGTTTAGAAGATGCAAAAGATTGAGAAATACTATATCCAATTTCATCAATAGCATAAGTTAAGCTATCTATTTTGCTAGTTAAATAATTATACATAATAATTGCTAATGCTGATGTAGCAATACCAATTGCTGTATTTACTAATGCTTCTGAAATACCTTGAGCCAAAGCAGAAGTATCTGTTGCGCCTGCTTGTCCTAAAGCTGAGAATGAACGCAACATACCTAATACTGTACCTAATAAGGCAACTAATGTACCAACTGTTGCAATTGTTGAAACTACCGTTAGATTTGCTTCTAGTGCTGGCAATTCTAATGAAGTAGATTCTTCCACTTCTTTTTGGATATTCAATATTTTTTGTTCACCAGTAAGTTCGGTGTTTTTTTCCATTTCAGCATATTTTTGCAATCCAGCTTGAACAACATTTGCTACCGAACCTTTTTGCTTTGTACATTCAGCTAATGCGCCATTAATATCATGTGATGCTAATTTGCTTTTAATGTTTTGTAAAAATGCTTCGATAGAGCCATTGCCATGTGCTTTGTTGATAGTTAAAAAACGTTCAATAGAGAATGTAATTAACACAATAAACATAGATAATAAGAATGGAACGATAAATCCACCATGATAAATTAAACCCATGTAGTTACCAGGTATTACTTCTTTTTTTGCTGGATCTTTAAAATTTGATGCAGCACCAAATACAAGGTGGAAGATTAATTCTGCAACTATTAATGCTACAATGATTACCACAATTGGAGGTAGTTTAAATCCGTTTTTTACGGTGTTTGCTGTTTGTCCTTGAGCCATGATTGTCAATTTTAGTTTAAAATGATGTTGATTTATTGTTTAACGTGAGCCGTAAAAATAGTTTTTTTTTTTAATACTACAATGCTTTAACGTAAAAATACAAAATATATTGCAACATGGTTGCATTTTTAACATTTTTTAGTTTATCATAAAGAAGTTTATGCAACAATTATACCGTCTACAACAATTACTTTCCGATACAGAATTTTCCAAAAATAGTTGCTAGTATATCTTTATCTATATCAATCACACCAGTAATTTGTCCAAGATGACGTAGTGCAGTTTTTATGTCTTGTGAAATAAAATCTGATGAGATATTTTGTTGTAGTTTTTGTATCACTTCATCTATCGCATTTTGAGATTTTTGTAATGCTTCATAATGTCGTTGATTGGTAATAATTACTGCGTTTTGATCAATCTTATCTTTCAAAAGTAATTTAATCAAAGCCGTCTTCAGTTCGTCAATTCCAACTTTTTCTTTGGCAGAAATGGCAATAAAATTATCTGAAAAAACTGGTTCTGAAACATCCAGATTCGATTTATCCAAATCTTGTTTATTTCCTAAAATAATTACTTTTTTATTTTTAGGAATTATTTTCAATTCTTCTTCAACAACTGCAAAATCTTCACTTGAAATATCAAATAAATAAATTACGATATCTGCTTTGTCAATGGTTTCTTTGCTGCGTTCAATGCCAATTTTTTCAATTTCATCTTTTGCTTCACGTAAACCAGCCGTGTCAATAAATCTAAACAAATAACCATCTATGGTTAATATTTCTTCTATTGTATCTCGAGTAGTGCCTGCAATTGCTGATACAATGGCACGTTCTTCATTTAATAAAGCATTTAACAAAGTTGATTTTCCTGCATTTGGCTTGCCGATAATTGCTACTGGAATTCCATTTTTGATGGCGTTTCCAAATTGGAAACTTTGCAGCAAAACTTCTATTTCTAGTTGAATTTGATGCAGCAAAATGTTCAATTGTTTTCTATCTGCAAATTCCACATCTTCTTCGCCAAAATCTAATTCTAATTCGATCAAAGCTGCAAAATCGATTAAAGAAGTACGTAATTCTTTTAATTTGGAAGAAATACCACCACGCATTTGCTGCATGGCAATTTTGTGTGCTGCTTGCGAATCTGAAGCAATAATATCTGCAACGGCTTCTGCTTGCGACAAATCAAATCTGCCATTTAAGAATGCTCTTTGTGTAAATTCACCAGGTTTGGCTGGTCGTGCACCATTATCTATTAAAGCTGTTATAATTTTTTGGAGAATATATGGCGAACCATGACACGAAATTTCTACAACATTTTCTTTAGTATAAGACGAAGGTGCTAAAAACAAACTCACCAAAACTTCATCCAAAATCTCATGCTTGTGTATTATTTTTCCTAAATGAATAGTATGAGAAGCTTGTTCTAATATATTTTTTCCGCTGAAAATGGTATTTACAATTTTAACAGCATCTTCGCCAGACAAGCGAATAACGCCAATGGCTCCAACTCCATTTGGTGTTGATATGGCAACTATTGTGTCCTTATTATTTGCTTGATTCATTATAATTAATTGATAATCTTTATTTTGTATTTAAATTTCACTTTCATTTTCATTTTCATTTTCGCTTTCTTCATCACTTTCCAACAAACATAACACTTTTTAAGATACGCACAAATGCAGAATCTTTGATTTTACTATCTACTTACATGTTAGTTTATTACCTTTGTGTTCCTTCTAACGTAAACATTGATGAAAAAATTATTTACTCTAATTATTGTAAGCTTAGCAACACTTACCACACAAGCTCAATTAAGTGCTTTAACTGCAGGAACTAACGCTGGTGCCTTAGTTAGCAGTTCAGCAACTTCAGCTATGAGACAACTTTCACAATTATATAGTACAAGCAAAACGGCTGGCAATAATACTGCCAATGCTGGTACAGCTACTAAAGCAGCAGCACCAAATTTATCTCAATTGCAATTGTTAGGAATAGACCCAACAAACATTGCCAAATTTTATAGAGATAATGTAGCCGATATGAATGGTGAAGATGGTAGCTTACAATCTTTACTAACAGAAATTAGCGATTTAAGATCTAGACAAGAACAAATGCAGAACATGTTGGATTCTGTAAATGCAAAATCAGTAGTTCCTGAAACAAAACCAAACGATATTTTTGGTCATGATTTTTTCTCATCTGGTAGATTAGCATTATTTATAAAATCTTCTGACAACAAAGCACCAGATTCGTATATTTTGGATGCTGGTGATGAGTTAAATATTGCAGTTTGGGGAAATGCCGACTACAATAATAGCTTCACAGTAAGTTCAGATGGCTATATTCAAATCCCAGAATTTGGTAGAATTTATGTAAAAGGATTAACTTTTGGTGCTGTTAAATCTCAAATTGGCAAAAGATTGGCAACTTTTATAAATCCTGCAAATACCAAATATGAGATTACGTTGAATTATGCGCGCACCATTGAAGTAAATATTGTTGGTGAAGTGAAATTGCCAGGTACCTATCAGATACCTGCTATCAATTCAATTTACAATGCAGTAAATGCAGCAAACGGAATTACTGATATTGGAAGTGTCCGTGATATTCAAGTACGTCGCGATGGAAAAACTATAAAACGTTTTGATGTTTATGAATTTTTATTTAATCCACTTTCTATGCAGAATTTTTATTTACAAAAAGGAGATTTCATTTATGTTTCTACACAAAATAAATTAATAAAAATTAATGGTGCTGTTCGTCGTCCAGCAAAATATGAACTTTTAAAGAATGAAAACTTAAATGAAATCATTCGATTTGCAGGTGGACTATCTGCAGATGCTTATGTCAAGTCATTTCAAATTACTAGAACAACAGGCAACACCACACAAATAATAGATGTAAATTATGAAGATGTTTTAAACAGCAATAGCAACTATAATTTAATTGATGGCGATATTATTAATGTAACAACTATACCTGGTGGCATTGAAAATTATATAAACATTAATGGCTTAGTTCGTTTTCCAGGAAAATATGAATTAAAAGAAGGATTTAGAGTAACTGACATTATTAAAATTGCTGGTGGAATCCGTACAGATGCTTATTTAGACAGAGCATATCTAAAAAGAAAATTGGATGACAATACATTTGTCAATCAAAAAATTTCATTGAAAGACATTATTTTAGATGAAGCTAATTCTGATAATTATTTATTACAAAAAGGTGATGCTGTTGAGATATTTTCTAAAGAGAATTTTATAGAAAAATTTGTAGTTTCAATAGATGGTTCCGTTTTAAAACCAACTGTTATGGATTTTACAGATGGTATGACTTTAAACGATTTATTATTTTATGCTGGTGGATTGAAAAAAGAAGCTGCTAGCTCAAAAATTGAAATATCACGCGTAATGGATATCAGTTCTAATCCAGACATGAAATTTAAACCACAACACATTGTTGTAGATACATTTCAAATTGGTCCAAATTTAGAATTAGATGCAAAATCAAAATTATTTCAATTGGCACCATTAGACAAAGTATATGTTCGCAAAATTTATGGTTTTGATTTACAAATGAATGTAACTTTAAAAGGCGAAGTAAAATATCCAGGTATTTACCCAATACTACATAAAAACGAAACTGTTTTAGATTTAATTCAACGTGCTGGTGGATTAACACCTTACGCTTATGTTGAAGATGCAAAATTAACTCGTCCAGATAGAAATTTACCAAAAACCATTTTTGAATTAAGAGATGCATTCAAAGATCCAAAATCTAGAGCAAATTATATCTTAAAAGAAAATGATGAAATTGAGATACCAACAATCAATCAATTAGTAAGCATTCGTGGTGCGGTTGGTTATCCTGGTTTAGATTCTACAGAAACCATTAACGGAAAATTTATTCCTGGCAAAACAGCTCGTTGGTATATCAGACACTACGCAGCTGGATTTAAAGGTGCGAAAAAGAAAACTACTTTAGTCATTTATCCAAATAGAAAAGTAGAATATACGCATTCTTTTATTGGAATCAAAAGATATCCAGTAGTTGATAATGAAGGAGCTTTAATTACCGTAGATAAAAAAATCAAGAAACCAAGACCTCCAAAAGGACCAGAAGCTGCATTAAATTGGAATATTATTTTACCAAGTGTAATTGCTGCGTTAACATCCGTTGCTAGTACACTTACGCTTATCTTTGTTTTGAAAAAATAATAGAATATGCAACAAAATTTATCAGAAGAAGACATAAGAATAGTTGATATACTCGACTCATTTGGTGGATACATAAAGTATATGCTAAGGAAATGGTATATACTATTTATTGGTGTTGGTGGATTAACTTATTTAGGATATTATTATGCAAAATCATCACCAGCTACATATATTGCTTACACTTCATTTAATTCAGTAGATTCAAGAGTGAGTGCTATGGGTGGCATGATGTCTATGATGGGAATTTCTTTTGCAGGTGGTTCTTCTGCTGATGTCTTAACAGGTATTTTCTCTTCAAGAAATGTTTTCTTAAGTTCATTATTAAAGGATGTAGAATTTGATGGAAAAGAAACAAAGTTAGCTAATAATTACATGCGTGCTTTCAAATATGATGAAGGATTTAAAGAAGATCCAAAATTAAAAAATTTTAAATTTACTGCAAATACAATTGCAGAAATGAATGCTACTGAATTAGAAATTGCATCTATGTTATATGGCGATTTTTCTGATGGATTTTTTACTGCTGAATACGATATGCCAACAGGTTTAATTAAAGCAGAAATAGAAACACCAGATTATGAATTATCCAGAATGCTTGCAAAGACAATGTTAGAACAAACTGTTTTTTTCTATCAGAAAAAACAACTAGAAAATGCAAAGATATCATTAACAAATTCTAGTAAAAGACTAGATTCAATTACTGCTGAAATTTCTTCTCGTCAACGAATGATTGCTGAATCTCAAGATCAAAATATTTTTAATAGAAAAAAAATAAACACAATTGATCAGCAAAAGATAATGCAAGAACTACAAACATTGAGCGTGATGTACAGTGATGCAACAAGTACTAAAGAATCATCTAAAGCTGGTTTTACACTTCAAAATAACTTAGTAAGAATTATCGATTCTCCTGAATATTCCACCTATACAAAACATAAAAGCAAGGTGCTCTATTCTATTATTGGTTTCGCGGTAAGCATAATTTTAGTAATTATTCCTTTAATTTTAAGCAAAGCAATTAAAGATGGTAGAGAAGAAAATAAGCAACGTGAAGCACTCCAAAAAGCTGCTAATAGTAAAGTTGAAATTGCCTAAATTGTCCAGCTGGTTAAACCGATATTTGTTAGCGAATAAGGCATCACTTTTCCACCTAAAGTATTAAGCGTTTCTATCAATTTATATTTATGAATGTATGGTGCGTAAAAAATCATAAAGCCACCACCACCAGCACCAGAAATTTTTCCACCAGTAGCACCACAAGCCATTGCAGCATCATATATTTTATCGATTGATGCATTAGAAATTCCATCTGCCATTTGTTTTTTATGTAACCAGCCATTATGTAAAATTTCACCAATGCTATCTATATTTCCTTTTAAAATGGCTTCTTTCATCAAAATAGATTGTTCTTTTAATTGATGCATCGCTTCAATGGATTTTTTATTTTTTGATGTAACATTTGATTGTTGTTGTTTAATAATTTCAGAAGAAAGTCGCGAAGTTTGTGTGTAAAACAACACTAAATTATGTTCTAATTCGTGTGCAAATTTTTCTTTAATGCGCAATGGATTTACTATTACTTTATCGTTTCCATAAAATTCCATATAGTTTACACCACCAAAAGTTGCAGCATACTGATCTTGCTTGCCACCTTGCATTTGCAGGTCTTCGCGCTCAATAGAATACGCCAAATGCGCAATATCATACTCACCTAAAGGCAACTTCAACCACTCTACAAACGCACCTAATATTGCTACCACTAAAGTTGACGAAGAACCTAAACCAGAACCAGCAGGTGCATCTACGTAAGTCGATAAATCAAATGATAATGGCTGCAAATTAAATTCTTTTACGATTCTATTATACACACCTTTTGCCAAATCCAATTGTCCGTTGATTGGTAAATTCGATGCACTTTCAAATTCAATTTTTTCATTTCTATCAATTGCATGAATATTGATTTTATTAGATGTAGTTGGCAAAATAGTAGCATAAGCATACAACGATATAGTTGCGTTTAAAATGGCACCGCCATAAATATCAGAATATGGTGAAACATCGGTGCCACCACCAGCCAAACCAATACGCAAAGGCGCTTTTGAGCGAATAATCATAAAACGAATTTACGATTTAGGATTTGAGATTTTCGGTTTTGAAAGAAATAAATTATACAGACTACTGAAGTTTAAATGTAATTGGTAAGGTATAATATACTTTCACTGGTTTTCCTAATTGTGTACCTGGTGTCCATTTGGGCATGGATTTAACTAATCGGATTGACTCTATATCTGCACCACCACCAACTCCATCTTTTAATATTACTGGTTCTTTTACTGAACCATCAACATCAATATAAAATTTGACTATTACTTTTCCTTCAAATTTAAATTGTTTCGCATCGGCTGGATATTTAAGGTTCTTATTTAAATACGACATCAATGCACCAATACCACCTGGATAAGAAGGCATCACTTCGGCTGGACCAATGTACTTTTTCTGTTTTGCAGTATCAGCAATAGATATTTTTGTAGTATCATTATTTTTTGCAAATTTGTTTTTGGTAAAACAACAAATAAGACAAAGCAGCAATGTAATATGAATTATCTTTTTCATCTAAAAATTATTTATCCAAAATTATACCAACTTTTTATTTTTTCAACCAATCCATTCCAGCTATATTTTTTCTTTTCTAATAAAATATTTTGTACAAATTCGGTTTCTTTTTTTTCTGTATAAAATTTTGAAACAGCATCAGCAATACTTTTAGCGTTTGGTTCGCATACATAACCAACTATATTGTTCGGCACGGTTTCTGGCAAACCACCAACATTGGTAACAATCATTGGTTTATTGAAATGATAGCATATTTGCGTGATACCACTTTGTGTTGCATGTTTGTAAGGTTGTACCACTAAATCACTTGCGCTGAAATAAGTATTGACTTCATTATCTGGAATAAATTGATTGTAAATAAGTACATTATTTTCGATTCCATTTTCTTTTATAATCGTTTGATATTTTTCAATATCGCTATAAAATTCACCGGCAATAATCAATTTTATATTTTCATTTTTAAGTTTAGTATTTGCCATCGCGTGCAACAATAAATCCAATCCTTTATATTCACGAATTAAGCCAAAAAACAAGATATAGCTGGTGTTTTCGTCTAATTGCAATTTATTTTTTGCTTGTTTTTTATCGATAACTTCACCAAAATTATCGTATACTGGATGTGGATAATAAATAACTGGATGCACTTTATCTTTTGCTAAAATATCTTCTTCTACTTTTTTTGATAGTGCTAAATGTGCGTCGCAACTATTCAAAAAATAATTTGATAAAACGCTATCACCAATTCTTTTTTCGTGTGGATTTAAATTATGTATGATAGAAATAATTTTGGTGTGCTTGTTTTTTTTTGCGATACGTGCAATCCTACCTAAGCTTGGTCCAAGAAACGGAATCGAATAGGAAACTAAAATAATATCAAAATTTTGTTGTTGTAACTGCTTGCCAACGTTGCGCCAATTTAATGGATTTACAGAATTTATATTGCGTGTAATGGTTAATGGAAATTGTAAAGGTGTTTCTGCATATTGTGTTTTTCCAGGAAAAATAAAATCTGGATACATCATCTTAAACGTGAACAAATGCACTTCATCATTGCTTTGTAAAAATTCATTAGCTAAACGTTCGCTAAAATTTGCGATGCCACCACGATAAGGAAATGCAGGACCAAGAATTGCGATTTTCATCTTACTATAAAGATAAATTTAATAAGTTGATTTTATGCTAAAATAAACTCTACAATTTTATCGCCAACTTGTGATGTAGAAAATTTTCCGTCATTAATATCTTCTGTTACAAAATTATTATTGATCGCTTTTTCAACAGCATCAACAATTGCTTTGCTTTCTTGCAACATGCCAAAACTATTTTCTAATAGCATAGCTGCAGACAAAATAGTTGCCATTGGATTCGCGATATTTTTTCCTGCAGCTTGTGGATACGAACCGTGAATTGGTTCGTACAATGCATTTTTATCACCGATTGAAGCAGATGGTAAAATGCCTAAACTACCAGCAATTACAGATGCTTCATCAGAAATAATATCGCCAAATAAATTTTCTGTAAGTATGACATCAAACTTTGTTGGCTTGGTAATTATTTCCATGGCTGCACTATCAATATAATTGCATTCCAACGTAATTTCAGGAAATTGTTTTGCATATTCTGTTACAGTTTCTCGCCATAAGCGCGATGTAGCCAAGACGTTTGCTTTGTCTAATAATGTTACTTTTTGTTTTCTATTTTTTGCTAATTCAAAAGCCGTTTTTGTAATTCGTAAGATTTCATCTTTTGTATATACACAAGTATCGTAAGCAATAGTTTGGTCTTCGCTTCTGCCACGTGGTTTACCAAAATAAATACCTGAAATTAGTTCGCGAACTACAATAAAATCAGCACCTTTTATTCTTTCGTTTTTTAAAGGTGATGCATCTAATAATGCGTCGTAACTTTTCACTGGACGAATGTTTGCAAATAAACCTAAACTGCTACGCATCTTCAATAAACCTTGCTCTGGACGTACTTTTGCAGTTGGATCGTTATCATATTTTGGATCGCCTATTGCACCGAATAAAATGGCATCATTTTCTATGCAAATTTTATGTGTCTCATCAGGATATGGATTACCAGTCTTATCAATGGCTGCTGCACCAATGAGTGCGTAATTATATTCAAATTGATGATTGAATTTTTGTTCAGTCGCTTTTAATACTTTAATAGCTTCTTGAATAATTTCTGGACCGATACCATCACCAGACAATACTGCAATTTTTTTGTTCATGATTCAAAAATAAACAAGAATAAAGTAATAATTATTTCTATTGTATTATTAAATTTATATTGATGCGTAAAAAAATGAAATTAAATTGGTGTCTATTAGTAATGATAATGATTATACAAAGTAATCGAAGTGATGCAAAATCAATAATGAATTCAGTAACTAACGAGCCAATAGAGTTAGAATTAAAAGAAAACTATTCAGAATATATTTTTGAATTTCCCCAAAAAGCAGAAAAATTAAAGTTAGAAAAAAATTGGAAACAATTAGCTGAAGAATTATATAATTTATCAGATTGTTTTTTTCAATTGAATCAATACGATGATTTAAAGTATATTATCAAAATTGCAAGTCCATTTGCGAAAAAGCATAATAAAGAAAGTTACTATAAATTAAAAATAATTGAACAAAAGGTAATCAATGATTTTGGTGAGTATAAAAAATGTATTGCTAAATTAAAGTCATTGATACCAAAAGTAAAATCTACAAAATTAGAGAATTCGATTTATTTACTTTTAGCAAATTCATATTATCAGTTAGACGA
>CALLKF010000066.1 GCA_938008535.1 uncultured Saprospirales bacterium
TGCCTACTGAAATTATTTTATACACCAAATAAATAATAAAAATAGTAAGCAATCCGATGGCAAATTTTGAGGTGAATTTTTTGATACTGATATTTAAAATAAAAAGCATACCGAGAAAAAATTCTAGGCCAATAAAAAATCGTGCAATATATGGAGACGTTTTCCAAGTTGCCACTCCGATATCTACAAATTGGTATTCGAATGGCTCCATTGGATATATTTTGGTTGCTGCAGACACAATGAATAATGCACCAACTGAAATACTAGTAAGTATTAGTAATATTTTCTTCATAGCACAAAAATAACTAAAAAACGGTTTGAAAAATCAAACCGTTTTTATTTACATAACAATTAACGTATTAATTGTTATTTTATGCTACAATTAGTTGCTGGAACTAACAAACGTAAGTTTGCTTCTCTATCATCGCATTTGTCTGCTGCTGTTGTTAGTTTGGTGTTTTTATAGACTTGATTGATTGTAGTAGTACCATCTGTACATACACATGTCCAATCTTTAACACAAGAGGTGGTACCAAATGCGATTAAAAAACTAAACAATAAAGTGCGAAATAATTTTTTCATTTGTTTTATTTTAAGTAATTAACGATATACAAGTATACACAATAATATCATACAACGCAACTTTAATGCAAAAGGAAGCTATTTTAAAGAAACTCTAACAAAAAAAGCGGTTTGACTAACAAACCGCTTTTTTCTTATAAAATAAAAAATATTATTTTATTTTGCAAGATGCACCACTATAGTATGCTTTTAATAATTTTTCATAAGCATCACAGCTTTTCTTTGCATCAGCTCTTTTAGTGTTTGGGTAAGTGATAGAATCAGTGTTGCCATCAACTGTACATTCACATTTCCAATCTTTAACGCAAGATGTAGTACCGAACAAAGTACCTAGTGCACCAAATACTAGTGCGAAGCTAAATTTCTTTTTCATAATTAAATAATTTAATGATTAACAATATTCAAAGATATAAATAAAATGAAATAAAAAAAATTTTTTTAATTTTATTTTAAGTTGATATGGATGCAAATGATTTTATTTAAAAAATTGATTTATTTTGATTCGAATTTATTTATAAACGGTTTGATATATTCTGCATATTTCTTTTCAAAGAACTCATCTTGCTGAGCATTCATATACACATTTCCTTCACCACTTTTTCCTTTTCTTATAAATTCATTGTATACTTTTTCTTCTACTACTGGTGGAACTAATCCAAATTTTGATTCATGTTGTTTCATGTATTCAAAAGATGCATGTGTTTTTACTCGATTAACTATTTCTTCTGTAAGATTTATATTCAAGTAGCGTGCAATTCTTTCTAATGTAATATCAAATTCATTCTTCAATTGCTCATAAGTAACATATAAAACGGGCAATTTTCGTTTGTTTTCTAACCATTCTTTATTAAATTTAAACCAATTCATCACAGCTTTTTCTTTGGTGAAAAATTCTTCAAAATTTTCATCAAATGTAATATTTGGATCTTTGTAGTTTTTGTGATGATGATACAAGGAAACTGCAACATCTTTTCCATCACGAAATACATAAATTATTTTTCCTTTCATTTCATTACTAAAAAAAGGATAATCATCGTGCGATTTTATGATTCTAGGTGCTGGTAAGCTATTGATTTTTTCTACTGGTTCACCTAAAAAAGATTGATTTTTTGGCCATGGTGATACATCATAAATATGATTAAAATCCATGTTGCCATCCGTTACTAAATTATGTAATATTACTTGCATCCATGTGGTGCCAGATTTTAAATAAGTTACTATAAAAATATCGCTCTCTCTTTCTTCAAAATCCATAAAATACAATTGGTGTCTTAGTTCTAGTATAACGTCTTCCAATTTTTTATAAATTTTTACTAACCATTTTTCTAATAGCGTAATTATTTTTTTATACATTATAAAATTATTATATTGAATTATTAAAAATGATAGAATTTGCTTCTAAAAACAAATTTACTTGAAATTGAACAAAAATTTATGAATTGATAAAAAACCGATTCTCAATTTTTGCGCATAATTTTTGTAAATTTACCAAAAAATAAATAAAAATGTCAATTCCTCAATTTTCATCCTTAACCGAAGAAGAAAAAAATTTGTTGTTAGATACACCAGTGATTGTTACTTATTTAATAGGTGGATCTGATGATAATTTAGACGAAAACGAAAAACAAAAATCGAATCACTTAGTTCATATTCGTGCTGCAACAGGCGACCCAATCTTATTTGATTTTTATAAAGAAATTGAAAATTCATTTGCTCTAAAATTAAATGGCTATGTTGCTAAATATGGCAATTTACAAGCTAGCGAACGCACTCGTGTTTTAGTTGAAGAATTGACAAAATTAAATGAAATTCTTCCAAAATTAAATGATATTTATGCACGCGCATTATTAAAATCAATGCGCAGTTTAGCTCATGCTATTGCTGAAGTTTCAGGTGGTTTTTTTGGTTTCTTAGATGTTTCTTATGAAGAAAAACATTTAACTGCTTTAGAAATGATTACGTACGAACCATAATGGAAAATCAAATTTTTTCTGACGCGAACAAACCATTGCCTCAGCAATTTCAAAAAATTTCTAAACTGGTAAAATTGATGGACAGTGCTTTCACTATTCCATTCACCAATATAAAATTTGGTTTAGATCCAATTATTGGATTGTTTCCAATTGTTGGTGATTTATTAGATTATGGAATTTCTGCATTCTTATTAATTGGTATGGTACGCAATGGCGCTAGTGGCAAAGCTGTACTAAAAATGATTGGAAATATTACATTAGATGGAATAGTTGGTGCAATTCCATTTTTAGGAAGATTTTTTGATGTTTTTTACAAGGCCAATCGTAGAAATTTAGCAATAGCAGTAGAACATTTTGAAGAAGGCAAACATCAAGGTAGTGCCAAACCATACATATTTGCAATACTTGGTGTATTAACTCTAATTTTTATTGGCTTAGCATTCTTATCTTTTTATGTATTCCAATTTTTATGGAATTGGTTGAATGCGCCAACTGCATTTTAGTTTCTTTAAGTATTAGTATCCTAGTTGTAGATTACAACTTTTTTGTAATTGTTGTTTTTAAAAAATGTAAACTACTAAGAAATTTTTATGGCTTAATTACAAATTCGGTTCCAAATGGATTAATGGTAAAATCGGTAATTAAACTATAATTTTTATCAGAAAATAACTGTTCCAAAGCATCCACTCTTCCAACTGATTCTTTCCATTCATCGCGAGTAGCTGGATCATGCGAATGATTTAATATTTTCTTACGGCTTTTATTAAATGATTCTATCCAGCAAACTTCATAACCACCAGCATCTGGACTTTTGCAAGCACCATCAATAATTGCCTGCAATCCGTCAGGATCTTCACCATCGCCATGTTGAATGATTGCATCGTAAACACACAGTAATGCCAATGGCGTATGCAAGCTCAATTCTTTACAATATTCAACTGCAGGTAAATAATACTCTATATCTACCACTGAATCTTGCGCTTTTCTAAGTAATGGATCATTTACTAATAATCGCCATGTACGTCCTAAACTTTCAATTGTTCCTGAAGTATCACCACTTTCATTATCAGCTATTGTTTGTAATGCAGGAATATAAGTAGAAAGTGTGTTAGTTGGTTTCAATGCAGTATAAATCTGAACCACTTCCAATAAATCGCCATTTGCAGTAGTAAAACCAGCGCGACCAGCAGTGAAACCGCGTCCATCATCTAAGTTTTCTATATAACCATATTGAAGTGAAGTGTCTGCATTTTCAAAAACGCTAATAATTTTATCTGCGATATGTCGTTTTTCAGCAGTAAATGGTAGTTCATCAGGAAAAACAGTTTTGTCTTTGCAACATGCTATTGTGAAAAATAACAATAATACATAAATCGATTTTTTCATAGTTATTGTTTTTGTATTGAATTTAAATGTAAAGAAAAAAAACAGCAGTTGAATGATTTTTTATATGAAAAAAGTACGAATTCTAATTCAAACTTACCTTTTACTCATTAAATCAACTAAAATATTTATTTGTGAATACATTTAAATTAATAAAAATAATCACTATGAAAGCATTACAAAAAATCAGCACTTTACTACTTATTACAATAAGCATAATTAGTTGCAACAGTTGTAAAAAAGACAAACTTTCAAAAGATAGTTTAAACCAAATTGAATGTGGTGGCAACGAAACATTCTTCATCAAAAATGATCATTCACTTTGGGCTGCTGGTTATAACTTCTACGGACAATTAGGTGATGGTACAACTTCAACGCGCGAAACACCTGTAAAAATTATGGATAATGTAAAAAAAGTAAGTTCAATGGGTGGACATACGATGATATTAAAAACAGACAATACACTTTGGGCTTGTGGTTATAATATTAATGGGCAATTAGGCGATGGTGCAAGTACTTTAACTGTAGATGCAAATCCAATACCAAAACAAATTATGACAGGTGTTTTAGATGTTTCTTGTGGAAACGCCTTTACATTGATCTTAAAATCAGATGGCACTGTTTGGGCTTGTGGAAGCAATCTATACGGACAATTTGGAAAGACTACTACTAATACTGATAATTCCACACCAATACAAGTAAATTCAACTGTCAAAGCAATTGCTGCTGGTTACAATCACTCATTATTTTTAAAAGCATCAGAAGAATTATATGGAGCAGGTTCCAATATCGATGGACGATTAGGTGATGGCACAAATACAAATCAAACAATTCCAAAATTCATTATTAATAATGTAAAAACGATGGCAGGTTGCAGCAATCATACTATCATTTTAAGAAACGACAATACAGTATGGACTTGTGGCGCTAATAATTACGGTCAATTAGGTGACGGAACAAATACTGCTAAAAACACACCAGTTAAAATTGCAACAGATGTAATAGCGATTTCAAAATCGTTTGACAATACTGCTTTCTTAAAAAATGATAATACACTTTGGAATGTTGGCAATAACGACTTTGGACAAATTGGTGATGGAACAAATGCGAACACCATAAATACACCAAAAAAAGTAATGAATGACGTGAAACTGTTTAGCGTTGGTGCGAGCCATACCGTAGTTCAAAATAATATTAATGAAGTACTTTCTACAGGTTTGAATTTACAAGGACAACTTGGAATTGGAAGTATAAGTAATCAGTCTTCATTTACTGAAATTAGTTTTCCTTGATAATATAAGACGAACAATTTTTTTTTCAAATCAACAAAGATATAACTATGAAAAAACTAATGATCACTACTTTTATTGCAATAGTAATTCTTGCAATAGGTTGTAAAAAGGAAGCACAAAGCAACGCAGATATTACTTATAGCAATATTAATAAGACGATTACTCGCTCAACTACAAATATAGATTACAATCTAGATATTGATAAAGATGGATTGGATGATATGAAATTTAGATTCGATTTAGTAAATGCTGCGAGTATCAATAGTACATATTATTATAATTTAATTGAGGTGAAAAATGATTCTTTATCTTTTCACTGTTCAAAGTTAGATTTAAATTGGAAAGGAAATATCATAAGAAATAGTTATCCATTACCATACACCGAACAATCTGCTATTTCATCAACAATTTCTTCAGGATATTGGACAGATAATTATTTTTTAGATTATCCTTATTTATATGGAAAAGCAGAAGAAATGGATAAGTCAAGTTCATCTGTAATTAAAGCATTTTCAAATAATTCTAAAAACTACATCGCTATAAAAATTAAAAAAAAGGGCAGTTATTATTTTGGCTGGATTTGCTTGTCTATATCTGACGATGGTGAATCAACAACTATTTACGATGCAGCAATCAGCAAATTACCAAATACATCTATTAAAGTCGGAGAAAAATAATAAAAAGAATAAAATTCAGATCATGAAAAATATCAAAATAATAATAACTGTTTGTATCGCCTGTTTAGCTTGCGAAAAAAAAGATGATGGAACAGGTTACAAATTAGCATCGCATTTCACGTTTGATAGTACTTTAACAGACAAAAATCATTTCTCGCATGATGTGCAGATTGTTGCTAATGCAGGTGCAGGTAGTATTTATGATTTTAATGTGAATGGAAAAATCGGCAGTTGCATTAATTTATTAGGAAATGGCCATATACATTGCGAAAAAAATCTTTTTGCAAACTATGCATCAGAATATGAGAAAGCGAAAGAATATACTGTGTCATTTTGGATGAAAATAAATGATATCAGCGGCACTGGCTTGTTAAATATATTAGAGACTCACTCATCATTTAATATAGGTACCACTACATTAGATCTTGGAATATCATTAAGAAACGATTCCTTACTGATTAAGCATTATGATTATTCTGTAGTTGGAAATCCATTAACAGAGAATATTGTGGATATTAATACAAATGACTGGAATAATATTATAGCTATCTTCAATAGCAAGGCTTATGTAGTTTTAATAAATGGTGTGGAAGTTTATTATGCAAGACGAGACATTACCAATAATCAATTTTTAAACACACTCTATATAGGAAATGACGAAAATATAAATGCAGGTTTATACATGTATGCAGATGAATTAATGGTATATAATTATGCTCTTACACCAACCGAAGCAACCAACTATTACAACTCAACAAAATAAAAAGCCATGAAAAAGATCAGACTACTATTCGCCATTTGCATTGCTTGTGTTGCCTGCCATAAAAGAAACGATGGACATTTGGCGCCCAATTTAAATTCACGTTTTACATTTGACAGCTTATCCTTTGCTGATTTTAATGGTTATTCCACGCAATCATCAGCATTTCCACCAGCATCGTTTGCGTTTGTGCCAAACGGAAAGGTAAATGAATGTTTAAATTTAATAGGTAACGCAAATTTAGAATGTTATGAAAATTTATTTCGAAATTATAAAATAGAATACGAACATGTACACGAATACAGCGTATCATTTTGGTTCAAGATAAATGATATTTCTGGAAGCGATGCGATGAATATTTTTGAAAGCAGAATAAAAAATAATGGTGTAGAAAGTTTAGATTTCAGAATTTTGTTAGATAATGATTCTTTATTTATCGGACATCCAGATGAAGGCATTTTCCCAATTCCATTTGCAACAAAATCTTTTGCATTCAATAAATTTGATTGGAATAATATTGCTGTAGTAGTTGGAAATAATACTTATAGTGTTTACTTAAATGGCGTTGAAACCTATAACGGAAATAGAAACATGAATCCAGCACCTTATTTATATCGTTTAATTTTAGGAAACTACAATTCAAACACCTCTAATTTATACATGTATTTAGATGATTTGAATGTTTGGAATTACACCATTTTAGGGACGGATGTTACCAATTATTACAACTCAACAAAATAAAATTACTTACTGATTTTTATTAAATAAAAATTTATCTACGCTTAATTTTCCTGCACCAGTTAGCATCAACATAACATAAATTATTAAATACACAAATGCTGTGCTCACTTCATAACCATGTTCGCCATGACTGATGATGTTAAATTTATCTAACACAAAAACGATGTATGACATGCAAAAAATGAGTGGAATTAAACTCAATCGTGTGAATAATCCAAGCATTAAAAATATGCTACAGAAGAATTCAGCAAATATGGTTAACCAAACAGAAACGGCACTTCCTAAACCTAAAAAATTTACTTGCGTTTTCCAATAATCATTTGCTATCATATCATTTACATGTATTAGTTTTTCGTAACCAATAAATGCCATTACAACACCAATTAAAGTTCGTAACAACAGCAAGCCAATATCTAATCTGGTGTTGTTGTAGTTGGTGTCAAATAATTTTTTCATATGAAAGATTTAGTTAAAGATAAGATTTTAAAATTTCATCTACACGCTTTTCAATAGCTACATTTTTTTCTAAAACTGGCGCATGATGTGGTTTTATTCTTGCATCAATAATTAAAGTATCGCAACACCAATGTTTATTTTCAAAGCGTTCATTAATACCATAAATATCGTGTGATGGATTACTGCGTGTGAAAGTTACCCAAAGAAAAATATTAAAATCCTTAGCTAAAAAATCAGCATCATCACAAATAATAATAAGAGGAATTCTATTAATATTTGGCATTTCTTTTACAGCATTCGTTAATTCGCTAATTCGCTCATTATCTAATTCAACTGCTAAAATTCCTTTCGTTATTAACTTAGGATTTTTGAATGCTTCCGGTAAAACAAAATCTTGTGGTAATTTATCAATCAATTCTCTTTTCTTTTCACCACAAGTAGCAATGATTACTTTGCTTCCTGTATTCAATCCATCACCTGAATAGTCTAAAGTATCAATAGTTGTTTTAGTTTGAAAATGAATATCGCGCGATAAATCGATTCGTTCTAAAATATGCTGAAAGAATTTTTCTTCATCGTGTGTTTTCAAATGTTCGTCATCACTTTTATTCGCAATAAATAAAAATTTTGCCAACGATAATTGTCCAGTTCCTAAAATATGATTGGCTATTGTGAGTAATTCTTGAGGTTGTTTGTTTTCGTAATAAGGTGTGTAACGTTCGCTGCCAATTGCCAATAACAATGGATGCACACCAGCAGCATCTACTGCATGTACTTCGTGCAAACCAGGAATTTCTGTGCTGATTGCAGAACCTGTCATTTCATGTATCATGTTGCCAAAAGCAGTATCTTCTTGTGGTGGACGACCAACAACTGTAAAACTCCAAATAGCATTTTTCTTTGCGTATACATTATTTACACGCATCAACGGAAAATCATGTTTCAACGAATAATAACCTAGATGATCGCCAAAAGGTCCTTCAGGTTTCACTTCATTTGGATAGACTTCACCTGTAATTACAAAATCTGCATCGGTACTTAAACAAAATCCATCTTCATCATATAGATAACGAAATCGTCTTCCACCAAGCGCACCAGCAAAGGTCAGTTCTGATAAACCTTCAGGCAAAGGCATCACAGCAGCAAAGCTATGCGATGGCGGACCACCAATGAATATGGACACTTTCATTGGTTTACCTAAGTTGTTCCATTTGGTTTGATGTACACCAATGCCACGATGTAACTGATAATGCAGTCCGATTTCTTTGTCTTTTACATATTCATTGCCTGAGAGCTGAATGCGATACATACCAAGATTTGAATGCATTACACCAGTTTTATCAGCATCTTCTGAATAAACAATTGGCAATGTAACAAACGCACCACCATCTTTTTCCCAACATTGTATTTGCGGTAAATCCGAAATTTTTATTTTTTCAAAATGATGTGATGTAACTTTTTTGGGTAATGCTTTGAATGCAGCAAATGCAACCGATATATTTTGAAAAGGCTTTTTCAGCGCTTGCATCGGATCGCTTTTTAATGCGATCATCTTTTTTACGTTTTCCAACGAATCTCTAAATATAAATTCACTGCGTTCAGTAGTTCCAAATAAATTAGAAACGGCTTGGTATTTACTTCCTTTTACTTTTTCAAATAATACAGCTTTTCCTTTTGCTTCAAAAATACGCAAATGTATAGCAGCCATTTCCAAATACGGATCAACTTCTTCTTTGATACGAATAAGTTGTCCAGATTTATCTAAATCATCAATGCAATCTTGTAAGGATTTGTAAGCCATAATTGATGAACAAAAATAACTAATAATAGTTGAAACAAATTAATTGAATAGATAATAAAAACGGCGAAAGCAATAAATTACTTTCGCCGAACCTAAGAAAATTAACACGAAAAAAATTATTCGTAAACAATACTTTCACCTACCTGTGTGCTAACAATATCATGTATGTCAGCTGAAGTATAAGATGTTTTTAAACCATTTTCATCATAGTTAGAAGAGTTGTCATAGTCATTTTCTGAATAAGAACTACTGGAATTGTCGTCAGATTCTTGCGCCATAGCTGCTAACAATAGCAACGCAGCAGCAGCAGCTTCGTCGTCTGTTAACGTTGCTTGTTGATTCGAAGAATTGTTACTACTGGTTTGATTGTTGGATTCAACAGCAACTGCTTTCGTTGGTTCTGTGTAAGACGAAGTTGGCTGATAAACAACTTTTTGTTTTGGTGTAACTAATTTTACAGCGATGATGGTTAATAAAACGATAGTTGCGATTTTGATTTTTGATGTTGATGTTTGCATTTTGTTTATTTTTTATTGTGATTGATTTGATAGTGTAAAATTCAATCAATTCTAAAAAACATACATCAGTTAAAACAACGAAATGAAAAACTCATGGTTTTCCTTATGTTTCGACAATCTCAACATGACACGATGTGTGTTTTTTTTTGCAGATCTTGGAAGACTCTGTCATGTTGTGCTTGTCGAAACATCAATTAAATAAATAGGAAACAAAATCAATGTGATTCGTAAAACTGAATGGCATCAATATCGAATAATTGCCATTCTTCTAAGTGTGGCAATGAAGCAGAAACCTGATACTTTATTTTTTCATATTTTTTATCCGAACTGCCAATATTATCTATCATTTTTTGTGCTAAATTAATGCGAGGCATCAGTCCATCTTTCGCGCCCCAAATTAATAGTACTGGTGTTTTTATTTCGTTCAATCTTGACGTTAGATCTAAATGCGTGAATATAGATTGACCTTCATAAGTTAATACAGATGGCGCGAATGCTTGGTTTTCGTATAAAATATTAATTTCTGTTTGAGGTTTTGAAGTTGACTGGACAGTCATATTTGCTGTATTAAACGTAATACCTTTTACTTGATTTAAATAAATTTGATGTTGCTTGTAATCGTCTTTCGTTAAAACTGGATGCGCCACATAATAGTTTTTGCAGTTCAACCAAAATGGTTGAGAAATCGGGTCGTTTAACGCAATTATCGAGTCTGCTTTTTGCATCAACCAAGCAATTGACAATTGCGAACCATGCACCATATCGTATGAAGGACTTTCTAAAATAGCACCAGCCACTTTTTTCTGATGCGTAGTGTCTAGTAAATAATAAGAAGCTAATGCGCCACCCCAATTAGTACCATGTAAAAATACTTTATTCACTTTGCCAATTTCTTTGGTGAAGTCAATAATATTATCCAAGTCTTCGCTAAATTGTTCCAGCGTCATGTCAGATGTATTGACATTTCCTTGCGTGTAACCAGAACCGCGTTGATCGTAATAAATAACTTTATAATTGGTTTCAATTGCTTTCCAATAGGAATAACTGCGCTCGTTTTGTGCTGTGCTGCCTGGGCCGCCATGTACAAAAATTACAGCTGTTTGCGAATTGGCATTTCCGCACACGCGAACAGGCAAAGCAACGCTACCTATTTTGACGAAATAATAATTATCTAAATTAGTAACTGTTGTTTTTTTACAAGAAAAAAACACGCAAGAAATGCATAAAAAAAGTAAAAATATTTTTGTTGATTTTTGCATGTTATTATTCTTTTTCTCTTCTAAATACATAGCTAATACCAACCTCAGCCATAATGTTGCTTACCCATTTTTTATTGTTAGGATAGCGAAATAATAAACCGGTTCCGAAATGAATAGCCAAAGGAACTTCTAATTTTTTAGAGCAATCGTAGCCAGCTAAAATTTTTCCACCAACTAATACATTGTGAAATCCAAAACGAACTTTTGAAAACGAGCCGTCACCTTGACGTTCATACACTGGTGCATTTAATTTTGAATATTGATATCCAATATCCACATTTACCTCTGTGAAAATTCCCATGGCAAACGTATGACGATAAGCGATTTCAGGTATAAAGAAAAAAGAAGTGTTGTATCTTTTTCGATAAATATAACCGAACGTTGGTTTAATGAAAATTTCGCGTTCAATTATTTTTGGATTTAATGCACTACTACCTTCATTTAATTTTGGTTTAGAAAAAATACGATAACCACCACTTACTTCAATACCAAAAGTCATTTGAATAGGTTTTACAAACGCAATACTCGTGATACCAGCAACAGAGAAAAAATGTTTTCTGTATTTTAAACCATCAATTTTTATTACTTTATTAGTGCTATCAATGAGTGGTTGCCCATTTAATTCAGACAATATTTTATTGTATTTAATATTGGCTTTCTCATTTTTGGTTTGTGCCTTTAAAAATGACAAGCTGCCAAAAACAAGGAGAAAAAATAACAGTAGTATCTTATTTGGAAAAAGTATTCGCATCTGCATATAATCGTTGCAAAATAAGAAAAAATAGCTTTAAAAAGAAGTATTACCGTTTTAACTAAAAATTCCACTAAATCAATTTATTTTCCGGTTTCTATACGGTTTGTGATTGCCTATCATGCACAAGTATGCAACGCTTATTGCTACACTGCATACTTGCGCCAGTTGGGCAACATTTATTATCAGGGTATAAATAATGGTATCGATAATATTGGCACTCTATAGTTGATGATTGTCACCCTATAGTAGCACTCTGTCACCGATTCGCAGGTCTCTGTCACCGATTCGCAGGTCTCTGCCACCAATTCGCAGGTCATTGCCACCGATTCGCAGGTCTCTGCCACCGATTCGCAGGTCTCTGCCACCGGTTCGCAGGTCTCTGTCACCGATTCGCAGGTCTCTGCCACCGGTTCGCAGGTCTCTGTCACCGATTAGTTAATGTCTTACACTAGTGAAATATATCAGCTAAACGCGGACAATGACCTGCGAACCGGTGGCAAGCATCTAGCAGACGCTGACAATCACCTGACAGATTGTGGCAGCCATCAACTATTGACGGACAATCAACAAACAATTAGTGACGTACACTAAAAAAGCACGGTACATCAGCTAATAAGCGGTGGCAAGCACCTGCGAAGCACGGAAAAGCGATAATCAATAGGTGGAAAGCAGCAGCGAAGCAGTGGAAAGCGGAAAAAGCAGCGGAAAACCTTGCAGGTTTTAAAAACCTTCGAGGTTTTTGCCACACAGCAGCAAAAGCAGGTTTATGATTTATTGGTGGGTTTGGTTATATTTATGTTTAATACTAATTGTAAATTTGATTAATAACATTAGTATGATAGATTGACGCAAATTTGTAGTGCTTATAATTAAGTTATCAGTAATGACGGACATCAATAAAATAATTGGACCAATAAAAATACAGTTACCAGATGAAAACGGTAGTTCATTTACAATATTTGAAGATTGCGCTGAATTATTTGGACAAGAATTCCAAAGAGAAGCATATGAACTTTTAAAGGCAAAAATAAAAGGTTTAAAGCCACAACCAATTGTAGATTACGAAAGCGATTATTTACATATTACTACTACTAATGTCAATACAATTATTTCAATAATTCAAGCAATCATTGAACTCTCGACAACAAATTATAAATCTGAGTTCCCAACAATTGACATAAATGAATTGAGAAAACAATTTTCTTCTGCCAAGAAAAATCGACCTAAACCAAAGACCTGGCAAACTGGAGATGTGTTTATTCTACCTCTCAGAGACAACTCTTTCACCGTCGGGCAAGTTTTAGATAAAAAATATTGCACGTGCGCTTTGTTTGACACCCGTACTAATGAAAAGACTTTAAGTAGTTTTGATTTCAAGAAATTAAAGCCAATCTCAATTTTACATCTTTCAAATGGTGACCTTTTAAATAATGGAAAATGGGAAATACTTTTCAATGAACAAGTAACAATAAATCCGAAAAGTGGAAGTGGAGGTAAAATGGGTGACATCGGAAGTATTTCATATGGACAATGTAGAGCTTTAACTAATTTAGCAGAAGCATATTGGGGTTTGACACCTTGGAATACTTTAGCAGAAGAAAATTATTATGATACAGTACTTTTAAAAAATATTTCAAGACCAACATCCGCAGTTGTTTTAAGTTCAACAGACCGAAAACAATATAGGAAAGAAAAATATGGAATTGAGGACAATGACGAAGTAACTACTACCGATATCAACTTTCCAAAAGCAAAGCATTCTTGGTTACAGAAACTTTTTGGTTTTTAATAAATACCAAGTCACTCAAATACACAGCATAGCAATAAGCGCGGTGTACTTGTGCGGTTAGAGATTTCTTCGTGCCTCGCAAAGACGTGGTATAAATTAAAAATTCCTGCGAAAGCAGGAATTTTTAATATTTATTTACTGAATAACATTTCTCTGTATTTCGGTAAAGGCCACAATTCATCATCCACAATGCCTTCTAAACTGTCCGTTATTTCGCGCATTTCATCCATTAATGGTTTTACTTTGTCGCAATATAATGCGGCTTGTTTTTTGGCGTTGGTGAGTTCATTTCCTTTCACACGCAGATCAAACATTTCTTTATCTAAAGTCACTAATTTATCAATGCCATCAGAAATTTGTTTTAAAATATTGACTTGTGTTTTTGCATCAATGCCAACATCTTTCAACCCTTTTACATTTGTAATTAATTTATTCTGGTATTCGATGCAAGATGGAATAATTTGATTGATGACGATTTCGCCTAAAGCACGTGATTCAATTTGTATCGCTTTTATATAATTTTCCAAAGCAATTTCATAACGCGCTTCTGCTTCGCGATGCGAATAAATTTCTAACGATTCAAACAGTTTTAATGTTTTTTCAGAAACAAATGCATCTAAAGCTGTTGGCGTATTTTTGTTATTACTTAAGCCACGTTTTTTTGCTTCTTTATGCCAATCATCTGAATAGTTATCACCTTCAAACATGATTTTTTTTGCTTCTTTTATTGTTTTTCGCAATACTTTTAAAATAGCCACATCTTTGTAGTCGCCAGCTTTTATGTATTCATCTACTTCTGTTTTAAACAAGCGTAATTGTTCTGTTACAATTGTATTTAAAACCGTCATTGGCAAACCGCAATTTGCAGACGAACCAACCGCACGGAATTCAAATTTGTTGCCTGTAAAAGCAAATGGTGAAGTACGATTTCTATCTGTGTTATCCAGCATAATATCCGGAATGCTGTTGTGAATATCTAAACGCAACGTGATATTATCTTGCTCATCAAATTTGTCTTCGTCCACACGTTTTTCAATCAATTCTAATACATTTTTTAAGTACGAACCAGAAAACACAGAAATGATAGCTGGTGGTGCTTCGTTTGCACCTAAACGATGATCGTTACCATGCGAAGCCACAGATGCGCGCAATAATTCTTCATGTCGGTTTACAGCTGCAATCGTATTGATAAAGAAAGTCAAAAACTGCAAATTGGTTCTTGGTGTTTTTCCAGGTGATAATAAGTTAACGCCTGTATCGGTGCCCATGCTCCAGTTATTGTGCTTGCCACTTCCGTTTATTCCTGCAAATGGTTTTTCGTGAAACAACACTTTCAATTTATGTTTAGAAGACACTCTATCCATCACATCCATTAATAATGAATTATGATCAACTGCTAAATTCGCTTCTTCAAACATTGGTGCACACTCAAATTGTGATGGTGCCACTTCATTATGTCTGGTTCTTACAGGTATGCCTAATTTCAATGCTTCAATTTCAAAATCGCGCATAAAAGCATACACACGTTCCGGAATGGCACCAAAATAATGATCTTCTAATTGTTGTCCTTTTGGCGAACGACGACCTAATAAAGTTCTGCCACACATCACTAAGTCTGGACGCGCATAATACATAGCACTATCTACTAAAAAGTATTCCTGTTCCCAACCAAGTGTAGTATTTACATGTTTTACATCTCTGTCAAAATAATGGCAAACTTCTGTAGCTGCCTGATCTAAAATTTGAATCGATTTTAGCAAAGGTGCTTTAAAATCTAAGGTTTCGCCAGTGTATGAAATAAAAATAGTTGGAATGCATAATGTTTTTCCGTTACCAACCGTCATGATAAATGCTGGTGAAGTAACGTCCCAAGCTGTGTAACCACGTGCTTCAAAAGTAGCACGAATACCACCTGATGGAAATGATGATGCATCTGGTTCTTGTTGTGCTAATGATTCTGCACTAAATTCTTCAATTCCACTTCCTTGCTTTGGTACAAAAAATGAATCGTGTTTTTCTGCAGTCGTTCCAGTTAACGGCTGAAACCAATGTGTATAATGTGTTGCACCTTGTTTCATTGCCCAAGCTTTCATTGCTGATGCTACTTGGTCTGCAATATCTCTATCTACTTTCTTGCCATCTTTAATGCAAGCTGCTAATCGCTTGTATGCATCTGAAGGTAAAAATTCTTTCATTTGTTGGTTACCAAAAACGGCTGATGCGAAAAAATCGGAAATTTTTTCAGCTGGTAATTCTACGTTTAATTTTGGACGTGATGAAAATGCAGATAATGCATTAAATCTGGTTTTAGACATACTCTGTTTTTTTTTGTTCTGTAAATATGCAGAAAAAATTATATCAATTAAAACAGAAAGAAGATTTTTTTGAAATTAGTTTTGAACAGGAACTGTTGCAATTTTTGTCGAAATAGGTTCTTTACGAGTTAAACATAAACCAATTAACAAAAATGGAATGGCAATAGAACGATAGCGAACAATGGCACCAGAATTATTTACGATTAATCCAATTAAAAACAGCGTACTAAATCCAAATAAGATGCAGAACATAGCGTATGGATTTGAAATAATGGATTTGAAATTTGCAGAGAAGAGTAGAATAACAATAATAAATAAAATGAGATAAGTCTCAACGGATGCTAAAATGGGTAAAATTTTGCTACAATCGCTTGGAAAAGGTCTGATAAAAGGATTAATAATAGCTTCCCAAACTAACAATAAACTTCCTGAGATATTATGTGGCACATTTTCAACGGAAAATGTCATATTGCCTGGTGAATTTAAAAAATAAGTTCTTCGTACTAAAAATTCTTGCACAAAATTAAATTTAGGATAAACCGTATCCATAAACACTAGTGCTAAGAAACAAGCGATAATAGTAATTAAATAAATACTTACCGAACTTGGTTTTTTAAATTCAAATTTAGAGTAAAATAAAATTCCAGAAATTAAAGGCATCATAAAGGCAAGTAAATAAATGCGAATATAACCAAGAAGAACAAGTCCAATAATAGTTAAAAATAGATTACGTCTAGTGTAGTTGCCTCTTAAAATGAAATCTAAATTATAAAGAATTATTCCTAGCGAAAATATAACCAATGCTTCTTTATGTACACCAGAAGTCCAAAACACTATTGACGGAATTCCAAACAATATAAATTGAAGCATTTTTTTGCTGTAAACTTTATTCTCAAAAAACAGATACAAGTTATAAGTGCCGAAAAAAGAAAGAAAGGAGAAAATGATTGCATGCACATTATACACACCAAAAGAAAATAATCGAATGAATGCATTTACACGTACCACAAAATAATTGCTACTGTCAAACCAAAAATGCATCGTTTCGGTATAAGGTTGCATAATACTTGGTACTGGTGTAAAATCATTAAATCCTATCAGTAATTTTAGATAAATGAATGGATTTTGGAGCATGGCTGAATGCACAATGTTTGCATCATCAAAATATAAGTAGGTATCACCACCACTTAACATACGTGTTTTAAATAAATAACCAAATAAAATAGCACTGAATGCTTTTAATGAGAAACCAATTAATAAAACATTTTTGGAAATAGAAGCAGATTTGAAATAACGCTTACTATTGATTACCAATAACAGTATCATAAAAAAGACTAATGGCGTAACTATTTCTTTAATCATTTTAGGAGCAATGCATGGTAAAAATAAGCAATTTATTTAAAAGATAATAATTAATGGATTTTGGTTGCATAGAAATCGCTATTTTTGAGGAATTGTTTAATCATATCATACATAAATCATGAGCCAACCTTTAGTTAACGAAGATATTGCAAAATCATTGGGTCTTTTGCCAGAAGAATATCAAAAAATACAAGATATTTTAGGCAGAATTCCAACCTTTACGGAACTTAGTATTTATTCTGTGATGTGGAGCGAACATTGTAGTTACAAAAATTCTATCACTTATCTCAAAAAACTACCAAGAAAAGGCAAAGCTTTATTAGTGGAAGCTGGTGAGGAAAATGCAGGTTTAGTAGATATCGGCGACGGTTGGGCTTGTGCTTTTAAAATTGAATCGCATAACCATCCAAGTGCTG
>CALLKF010000067.1 GCA_938008535.1 uncultured Saprospirales bacterium
TTTCAATATTTAATCTGTTTGCATAAATATAATTTGCTGTAACAGAATTTTCAAGAGATTCGATATCGTGAGACATCAACGTTTGATGATTTTTCCAATTGAAATTTCTTCGTATAGTTTGTACTGAATAAATACTAAAAAAAATGAAGATACTGGTTACTAATATTTTAATAAAACTGCTATTACTAAAGTCTAATTTCTTCTGCTGTATAAATTGAAATCCAAGGATAAAAGGTATACCAATAAACCATAAACTACCTAACAATAATGTTCTTTCTGAAAACATACCTGTGTACGGAATTGGGAAATTTGCATATAATGAAATACTTATCCAATAACACAAAATAAATAAACCAACGATGTTCTTTTTTATAAAAAGTTTGATACCAAATACCAACATTAGTACGGTTGAGATGATAGAAAATAGTACAGTTGGTTCTGTGATTGCTTTTGTTGGAAATAAATTATATCCATAATAAAAACGTAATGGAAATGGTGCAATCAACATTTTTATGTTGTAGAATAATATTTTAAACACGGTAGCTAAATAGACTAATTTGTTTGATTCATCTATCAATGGATTTTCAAAAATGTAAGTTTCTCTTTTTACACCAGCCATTACTTTTAAAAAGACAAAAACTACCAAAACAAAGCAAATACTAAGAAATAAATAATTGCTCTTTTTCCATGATTTAGTTTTATAAAAAAGCACAATTAAAACTAATATGGGAAAATAAATAACACCAATTATTTTTGATAACAAACAGAGCACCAAATATAAAACAGATAAGATGATTGTCTTTTTTGACGAATGGTTATCTAATAAAAATTGAGTAGCATATTTCAAAAATAAAACACCAAACAACAACACAAATAATTCATCTCTATTTTTTATTGAATTCACTACTTCAGTATGAATTGGATGAACCGCAAAAAAGAGTAATATACTTAAAGGCAAGAATTCATGAATGGTATTTAATTTTAATACAGTTACAAGAAAATTATAAATCACTATCAAACAAAGTGCATATAACAAAATATTGAAAAAATGACTCACATGAGGATTATCCTTGAAAAACTGATATTCTAAAGCATATGAAATTAAAACAACAGGTCGGTAATCTAATACCGTATTTCCACGAACTGCGTAAGGATGCGTTAAAATTTCAGGAATACCAACAATTCCTTTTTTTACATAAGTATTATTACTAACCACATAATCGTCATCTATATTATAATCATTCTGTATAGAGTTGCCATATATAACAAAAGCAAGGATTACTAATAAAAAATTGATCCATTTTTGCATAGAAAAAATAGGTTATTAATGATAAAAATTATTTTTTGCAACAAATATACACTTATCTCTTAAAACCATTTTTTCTTCTAGAAAATAATTGATAAAATTATTTAATATGTAGCATTGGCAGATAAGTTAATTTTCATACTTTTTTGTTGTAAAATTTTTTTATTAGAAAAAAATACAGCATTTTTGTCACCGACATATGAAAAAATTATTTACATTATTTTTAGTATTTATTTCATTTTCCTCTTTTGCACAGAAAACTAAAGTAGATTCTCTTATTACTAAACTTTCTAAAAAGATTGCAGCTTCACAATATTTCTATCATCCTCAACTTTACATTGAAATTGCATATATAAGAGATGAATACAATGTTCCCAATTTATTAAAAGATGATTCGGTTCTAATCAAACGTTTTAATGATTTTTATTATAAGCAATTTTATCCTTATGGAAAATTACTTAAAAGAAATTTCCAAATCACTGAAGATTGTATTACTAGCGATGAGAATGCAAAGACATTAGAAGCATATAAATTGCTTATGTACAGTTTGTACGATAATTTTAAATTGCCAGATAATTATTTCAAAAGATTAGAAACATCTTCTAAAGAAGATGATCCGTTTATGTCAGAATATTATACATTAAACACGATTTATTTTATTAAAAGATTTAGAGGAAATAAATTATCTGTGACACAAACTGCTCAACTAAAAACATTAGAAGATAAATTATCTAACAGTTTATTTTCGAACTATATTGTGAATAAACCATGGTCATTTTATAAATTAACTGCAATTAAAGCTTTAAAAATAAATAAAAATCCTTTGGTAAATGATGTAGATATGTCTCCAGTCATAGATTATTATCTACGACATGGTTTGCCTGAAACAAATATTTTAGATATTGATCCTGTGGAAGAAGACATAAAAAATAGCTTCTTAAAAAATAATATTGGAATGGATAAAGTAATGCAAATGGAAGCTATTTCACTTTTGTGGATAATTTTAATTGATAAAAAATAACGATTTTGCATGACTTATTCAAAATTAATGTTAAATTCGTCGATGTATTGTGTAAACAAATGTTAAATACAGCTCAAAAACCTAGAATAAAATTATGTTATTTTGTCAAATGTAATCCTTAATATATGAAAAGACTCAAGTATCTTAAATTGAACAATTGGAAAAAAATTAGCAGCATATTCTTGCTGTTTTTCCTATTTACACTCCATCAAAATCTGCAAGCACAGCAGTTCGTTAACATCTCTGTAACTTGGATTGGCGGTACAACCAATATTGGTAATTGTGATGATCAAGGTGTAGGTTGCGATTTATCAAATCCATTTAACACACAGCCAGATCCAAGATGGAAGGTTGCTGGTAAATTAAACAACGACCCAACATTTCCTGCTGTTCAAACTGAAGGAAGAGATGATGTTGGTCCAGGAAGTTCTTTTGCTTGGAATCATCCATTATTTTCAGCATCTAATTCTTGTGCTAGCTCCATTCAATTATATGGATTAACATTTGAAGATGATTGCGGTGATCCAAATGAATATGAACCAGTTTGTGGTGTTTTACAAGAAGATGATAATCTCTATTTATCAAATATTTTTGCACCACCAAGCATCAATTTCTTAACATACTCTCAAGGTGTAAATCATGATGTAGATATTACGTTAGGTGATGTATCTGCAAGAATACGTTTTAACTGGTCTGCAGCTGGTCCAGGTTCACCATCAGTAAATGATATTGCTCCTTTTGTATGTTACAATAGTAGAGCAAGATTACAAGTAACCTCTGGTTTGTCAAACCCAGCTAATACTTTCTTATGGTATAATAACGCAGCTTTAACTGGTTTCCCAATCGGTAGTGGTAATACATATTTAACACCACCAGTAACTGGTGTAACTAGTTATTGGGTTGCAGAAGGTACATTATTTGGTTGTAAAGGAGCAGCTACAAGAGTAACTGTTTCACCATTTAGCCAAATTGCAGCACCAACTGCTAGCATATCACCTTCTCCATACTGCGATGGTGCTCAAATTCAAATTACTGGAAATTCAACAGATGCAAACTCTGAAGGTAAATTTAACTGGTACGCAAATATTAGCAGTGGTGCTGGTGTAGATTTATTATTTATTGGTAACCCATTAATTTACAACGTTAATGGTGCTACTACTATATATGTAACAGAAGAAATAAATGGATGTGAAAGTGTTCCAGTTGCTGTTAGTATCGCACCATTAGCTACTCCAACTGCTCCAGTTCCTGATGCAGTTACAGTTCAAGCATGTAATGGTACTCCTACTCAAGTTACTTTATCTGCTACTGGTGCTGCAACTCTAGAATGGTTTGCAGATGCTGGTGCTAATACACTTATTGGTACAGGTTCTTCTATTAATGTAACTGTTACCGGTGGTACAACTTTCTACGTTCGTTCTAATAATGGTACATGTGCTAGTCCTTTAGTGGCTGTTCCTGTTCCTGTTAATAATGCACAAGCAGCAACTCCAGATGTTGACGTTATCAATGCTTGTTCTGGTAGTGCACCTTCTATTATTATAAATGATTTAGGTGGTGGCGAAGTATATGACATTGCTACTGATCCTGATTTTGTTGACGTTTTATATGGTGATATTACACCAGATACATATACTTTAGATGTACAAACACAAGGAAAAACATATTATGTAAGAGCAAAAGGAAATGGTGTTTGTCCAAGTGAAATCGTTCCAGTGTTTATCGATGTTATCAATGGACCAACAAGTCCGGCAGTAGTAGCTGATAAAATTTGCGTAGGTAGTCCTGCAATTATTAGAGTAACAACTGCTTTCTCAGGAAAAATATATTTATATCAATTTGGGGTTGGTCCAGCAATAGATAGTTTTACTGTTGTTTCAAATCCTGTTGTTACATTTACTGTTCCAGGTTCTAATTTCCCAACAGCTGGAAACTATACTTTCTACATTCAACAGTCTGGCAATAGCTGCTTATCTGATTTTGTTCCTGTTACTGTTGTCGTTAATGATGCACCTCCAGCTCCAGCAGTTGGTGGTACTAGAGTAGTGTGTGATCAAGAAGCAACTTATGTCCAAGCACAAGGTGTTGCTGGTGCAACCTTTACATGGTACACCACCGCAGCATTAACAAGAGCTGTTCAAGTTGGTGCAGTTTACAATATACCTGCTCCTTTATTGGTTAATACCACTACAAACCCAGTTGTATTAAATTTCTATGTTACTCAAACTGTAAATGGTTGTCAAAGTCCGGCTTCAATTCAACAAGTAATTGTATTACCTAGAGTAAATCCAGTTACTGTTGCAGAAAATATTTTGGATGTTTGCGTAGGTGGATTTGCAACTTTTGATGTTGATTTAGCAAATTCAGGAATCGGTACATTGCCAGGTGTTTTCTTAGGTTGGTATCCAACTCCAACTAGAGGTAATATTGGCTTCTATCCTGATGAACCAACTATTTTTGAAACTCCAAATTTATATCATACTGAACTTTATTATGGTATTGTTCAACAAGCATGGAATTTAGGTGGCGGAAATATTAAATATTGTTCAAGCACACCAACTGAAGTTGCTGTTAATGTACAAGGTGTTCCTTCTGTAACTGTTCCAGATGTTCTTCCTGCTTGTGAAGGTGATACTGTATTTGTAGTTGTTACAATTCCAGAAAATTCTGATCAAGTATTAATTGGAATTCCAGGGTTTGGAACTATAGGTAGTGCAATCACAACTGGATTTGGTGGTGGTACACTTACTATTCCTTTACCACCTGACTTTTTCCCAGCTGGTGGTGGAGACTTTGGTTTATATATTGAAAACTTAGCAGATAATGGTTGTGAATCAGAAAGAACATATTTTAATGTTCATATTGATCCGACTCCTGTTGCTCCAACTGCTGCACCAGACACAATATGTGTTGGTCAATCAGCAAACTTAGTTGCTACAGGCGTAAATGGTGCAACATTTACTTGGTATGATGATGTTACTTTATCTCATGGTATTCAAGTAGGTGCAGAGTATAATACTCCAGCACTATCTACTACTACTACATATTATGTTACACAAAAAACAGGCAACTGTGAAGGTCCGGCACGCGCTGTTGAAGTTGTAGTTAATCCAGCTCCTGAATTGCCATTCGGTGTTGAAGGATATACAATTTGTTTAGGCCAAACAATTCCTGTTGGAGATGGTTTACATGCTTATTGCTCAGATACTACTTCAACACCAGTACAACAAACGGTAAGTATTCCAGCTTCTGTTACATCTTTCCCAGGTTTCCCTATGGTTATTGGTCCTGATGAAAGTGTTTCTGGTTCTGTTTCATTTGATGCTTCTGCTATTCCAGTAGGTGCAACTATTAATAAAGTTACATTAACTACAAATTTGGCACACACATGGGTGGCTGACGTTTATTTGAAATTAACTTCTCCAACAGCTACAAGTGTTGATATTACAAACCCTACTTGGTTAAGTACGTTAAGTAGTAATTTTGGTATAGGTGGTACTACGCCTCAATTATATACATTTGATGATGCAGCTTCTAATACTTTAACACCTGGCTTAGGTACTGCATTTGATTTCCCTGCAGGTTCTTACCAACCATATAGTGCTTTAAGTGCATTTAATGGTTCAGATCCTGCTGGAGCATGGACATTAGACGTTGAAGATATTTTTGTATCTGACCAAGGATTATTAACTGATGCTACTTTGAATATTACTTATACATTAGGGTCTTCAACAACTACAAATGTAGCTGGTACTGCAATAGGCGCTCCTTCAGCTTCTTTACCATTAACAATTGTTGGACCGGATCCAGACTTAGTTGCGTTTGATGCTTCTGCAATTCCAGCTGGTGCAACTGTAACTAAAGTTACAATTTCAACATCATTAGCTCATACTTGGGGTGGTGATTTAGAAATGACATTAACATCTCCAAATGGTACGGTATTAGAAATAATAAATGGTGCTGTTGGTAGTGATAATTATGGTACATCAAATGGTACTGTACCTGCAACTTATATATTTACAGATGCCGCGGCTTCAATAATTACTAACATACCTGGAGCAAATCAAGATTTAGTTCCTGGTTCATATAAACCAAATGATGCTTTCAGTGGCTTTATTGGTGAAACGGCTGCTGGTATTTGGAAATTAACAGTTTTAGATAACGATGATTTTTCTGATGATGGTATTTTAGATAATGCAACTATTTCAATTTCATATTTAGGTACATCTTCTTCTGCCGGTGGTACATTAACTTGGTGGGATTTGCCAACAGGTGGTACACAAGTAGGAACAGGTACACCGTTCATACCAGCTGGATATGATACGTTAACTCCTGGTTCATATACATATTGGGCTCAATGTGAAGCAAGCAATTGCTCAAACAGTAGAGTTCCAGTTGTGTTGACAGTATTACCTGGCGTTACTGCTCCAATAGTTACAGGAAATGACGGTGCAATTTGTGCGAGCTCTTCTATTACATTAACAGTATCTAATCCATCTTCGCAAGTTGAATGGTATTCTGATTCTTTGTTAACGACAATAATACATGTTGGTTCAACATACACAACTCAACCTTTAAATACAACTACTACATTCTATGTAGTTAACAACAATGGTACATGCTTAAGTCCTTGGACTGCTGTTACTGTTGTAGTAAATCCGAAACCAGAAACACCTGTTGCTTCTGAAGGTTTCTATGTAACATGTTTTGATGACTTTACATTATTACAAGCTGCAAATGATGCTGGTGATGATATTCATTGGTATGCTGATAAAGATGGTTTTGTTGACTTAACTGGCAATTTTAATTCAGGAGATGAAAATGGTGAGTTTACAACACCAGAATTAGCATCTTGGACTATATTCTACTTCGATGCTGTTGATCCTATTACAGGTTGTCATAGTGATATGCAATGGGTAGAAGTTTATACTACACCTAAGTTTGAAGCTCCAAGACTAGACGATGTTACAGTTTGTGAAAATTCGGATTCAATTACATTTACTGCACATGTAACATTTCCTTCCGATTTATTATTTGATTTTTATGATGCTTTAACTTTCTTTGGAGCTGAAGTACAATTTTTTGATAATTCACACTTAGATGGCAATGGTTTCCCTACATTCTTAGGATTTGCACCTACTCCTTTATTTGTAGATCCATTTGATCCAACAAATAATGTATTAGAAGGTATGGCAACATTAACTTTACTACGTTCAAATACATTATACAGTGCACCAATTAGTTCTGGCGATACTACTTATGAATATACTGCAGTTACTGTTCCATATTGGTTGAATGTATCTACTTTTGAATTCTTGGATCCACCATGTAATTCTGATTTTGCTACAGCATCTGTTACTGTTGTAAAATCACCAAATGCACCAACAGTTAGAAATCCAACAATATGTTCTGGTGAATC
>CALLKF010000068.1 GCA_938008535.1 uncultured Saprospirales bacterium
ATCTGATATAGTGCATACTGAATTTAATAACTGGCTTAAATCCATTTCCATTAAACCTGAGATTGCAAGTTTATATATTGCTATTATGGAAGATGTGTTTAAAACAAATGAGGGTGATAGGGAGGCTGAAATAAAGAAAATAAACCAACAGATTGCCAAAAATAAAGAAATGCAGGAAAAGGTGGCTATTAGTTTAATTGATGGCGGATTGGATAAACATGACTATAAGATGCTTAAAGAAAAATATGCAGTTGAAAGTGTTGGGCTTAAAAATAGAATTGAAGAATTAAAGAAATCTGAAAATGGATTTGCTGAATATAGCCGTTTTGGTTTCTCATTATTGAGCAACTTATCATACCATTATAATCAAGCAAATTTGGCAAATAAACAGAAATTAATTGGTTTGATATTTCCTGAAAAACTGATATTTTCAAATGGTACTTATCGAACCAAAGAACCAAATCAATTGCTTGGTCTAATGTGTAACAATATCAATGACTTAGACGTTGTAAAAACAAAAAAGACTTCCAATAATGAAAGTCTTTCCCTTGTGGTAGCCCGTACGGGAATCGAACCCGTGTTTGAAGAATGAAAATCTCCTGTCCTAACCCCTAGACGAACGGGCCATTTTTTAAAAGCGAGTGCAAATATAGTAGTTTTTTATCGTTTTGAAAGACTTTTTTGAAAAAAAATATTACCAAAGCGTTATTCTTGTTTAATTAGAATGATTTTTTTGAAATGATTCTCTAAATAATACCTTAATTATCCTTTAACTCTATAACTTTATACCATAATACATTAAATCTTTTACGTAACAATCAAGTAACAAAATATGTCAAAACCACGCATTGCAATAAATGGACTAGGAAGAATTGGTCGATTAGTGTTTCAAATTCTTTTTGATAAAAATTTAGTTGATATTATTGCCATCAATGATATTGCACCAAATGATGCTCTAGTGTATTTATTGAAACACGATACTGCACAAGGAAAATGGAATAAAACTATAATTGCAAAAGAAAATCATTTATTTATTGATGATGACGAAATTATTAGCACTTCAATTGCAGAATCCAAAGATTTACCATGGAAAGATTTAAATATTGATATTGTAATTGAATGTAGCGGAAGATATAGAGATCGTGAAAAGTTACAAGAACACATAAATGCTGGAGCTAAAAAAGTAATCATTTCTTCACCAGCTGATAAATCTGTAAAAACGATTGTTTTAGGTTTAAATGATGCATCTATTTCAAAAGATGATATCATCTTATCAAATGCTTCTTGTACAACAAACTGTTTGGCACCAATGGCAAAAATCATGAACGATCATTTTGGTATTCAAAGTGCCATTATGAACACCATTCATGCTTATACCAGCGATCAAAAGTTGCATGATAGTATTCATGGTTCTGATTTCAGAAGAGCGAGAGCTGCTGCTCAAAACATTGTTCCAACTTCTTCTAACGCAAATAAAGCATTAGAATGGGTAATGCCAGAAATAAAAGGAAAAATTAAAGGTGGTGCTGTTCGGGTTCCAATAATTGTAGGTTCTTTAACTGAATTGTATTGCAATGTTGAAAAAACCACAACAATTGAAGAAGTGAATGCTGTCTTTAAAAATGCTTCTGAAAACCATTGGAAAGGAATACTCGAATATACAGAAGATCCAATCGTTTCAAGTGATATAATTCATTCACCAGCATCTTGCACATTTGATGCAGGTTTAACACAACAAGTAGATAATTTAATTAAAATTGTTGGTTGGTATGATAATGAATATGGATACGCAAATCGATTAGCTGAAATGGTAGAAAAAGTTGCTTTCTTATAGATTGAACAATGTTGATATTCAATAGTTCAACCTTTTATTTAACTTTACAAAAATATCTTTTTACTTATCACTCATTATTTATAACTATTTTATGCAAACCGTAGATTCCATCAACTTTAAAAACAAAAGAGCTTTAATCAGAGTAGATTTTAATGTTCCATTTGATAAAAATTTCAATATTACGGATGATACTCGAATCAAAGCAGCATTGCCAACAATAAACAAAGTTTTAAATGATGGTGGTAGCGTTGTTTTAATGTCGCATTTAGGTCGACCACTTAAAAAATTAAAAGAAGATGGAACCATTGACAAAGAAAAGTTTTCATTGAAACATATCGTTGGTCATTTATCTGATTTGCTAAATAGAAAAATACAATTTGCTGATGATTGTATCAATGAAGAAAGTCATGCATTATCAAATGTTTTAAAACCTGGTGAAATTTTATTGCTGGAAAATACACGATTTTACAAAGAAGAAGAAAAAGGTGATGAGGTTTTTGCAGCAAAATTAGCACATCACGGCGATGTATATGTGAATGATGCATTTGGTTCTGCACATCGCGCGCACGCAAGTACAACGATTGTTGCCAAGCACTTTTCTAAAGAAAATAAAGCTGCTGGTTATTTAATGGCTGCTGAAGTTGCGAATGCAAACAAAGTTTTAAATAATTCAGAAAAACCATTTACTGCAATCTTAGGTGGTGCAAAAGTTTCAGATAAAATTTTGATTATTGAGAATTTATTAAACATCGCAGATAACATCATTATTGGTGGTGGCATGGCTTATACTTTTGTAAAAGCATTAGGTTGTGAAGTTGGAAAATCATTAGTAGAAGAAGATATGCAAGAATTAGCATTGCATATTTTAAAGAAAGCAGAAGCCAAAGGTGTAAAAATATATTTGCCAGAAGATTCGGTTATTGCCGATAAATTTGATAACAATGCAAACGTTCGAGTAGCAGACAATACCGACATTCCTTTTGCGTGGATGGCGCTAGATATTGGACATGCTTCAATTACTGCATTTCAAGAAGTAATCATGAAATCGAAAACGATTTTATGGAATGGACCAATGGGTGTTTTTGAAATGGATAAATTCCAAAATGGAACTAAAAGTATTGCAGTTGCAGTAGCACACGCTACACAAAAAAACGGAGCATTTAGCTTAGTTGGTGGTGGCGACAGTGTGGCTGCAGTAAACAAATTCGGATTAGCTGATAAAGTAAGCTTTGTCTCAACAGGTGGTGGCGCACTCTTAGAATTTTTTGAAGGAAAAACACTACCTGGAGTTGCTGCATTAATGTAGATTAATTTGTTAGAACTATGATTTATTAGATTGATATAATTAAAGTAAAATCATAATTATCAAATAAATTACATACATCATAGTTCAGATATAATAGCGCGAGGCGACACTATGTGTCGCCTCGCTTCTCATTAAAAGAAGTTTTTACTTTTTAACTTCTTTCTTTGTTTCTGTCGTTTTCGTTTCTACTACGGCAACAGTGCTGTCTTTCTTGGCAACACTTGAATCGTTGGTAGAAACTAAAGTGTCTTCCACGATGTTGTCATCATTGGTAACAACTTCAGGTTCATCTTGTGGTTCTTTTTTACTGAACCAGTCGCAAGAGGTAGCTAACAAGCTCACCGTCATGCAAACAAAAAACAATTTTTTCATTTGGTTTGGTTTTGGTTATCAGTATATACGCTGAAAACCAAAATTTAGTTCGTTGACTAAATAGATTTAAGAAATCTTTGCAATTAGAAAAAGGAAATTAACAATTGACAATGGATAATTAACAATTAAGATAGCTATTGAGTTCGCTTTATTCTATAGACAAGACTTATTGTGTTTAATCCTGATGTATTTTGATTTATATATGTGCTATTTATACTACCTTCATAATATTCGCCAATATTATTAGGATAATTTTTGATAATTGTATTTAATCCATTTTGCGGTGCAATTGCAGGATAAGTTCTATAATGTATTGTATAAGAGAACATTCTAAGTGGAAAAATGCCAATACTATTTACTGTACTAGACGTTATAATATTTAGATAGCTAGTGTCAGACCTAGAAACATAAATAGCAAGTGATGAATCTGTTACAGTAATCGTTGGATTTAAAAATAATTCAATTGGTCTTCCATCAAAACTAACTAGAATATATTCTTGAATAGATTCATTACAAACTGTAATATTTCCTAAGTCTGTTTCACCAACTTTAAATACAATGTTTTGTGTTGCAGATTGTTTTAAATTTTCAATATCATGAACTGTAACTGAAATACTTGGAGTAGTAGTACAAATATTAACTGTAAATGAAAAGTTTCCATTAGCGTCTGGCAATGTAAAATATTCATTTATACCAACAGTGTACTTTATATAATTTGATCTATTTACACCAACACAATTGGTTATTTTACCAATATAAGTTCCATGTTGAATTCCGACTGAATTTGTATTTACAGTTATATTACCAAGGTCTGTATTTGCTGTAAGTGGTCCAATATCTTTTATCAAATTTGAATTTCCGCAAGCATCAATGAATGAAAATTGTAAAACTGCATTTGAATAGACTAAACCAGAAATTCTACCGTCATTATCAGTTATTGCTGTTCTTTCGTCGTTATTAGATATATTTCTTAATCTAGTATATAAATTGGAAATTGGATTTCCATTAGCATCAACTAATCGCAATGATAGTGTAATAGCAGCAGCAGGTGTGTCGCAATTCCACCAACTAAAATGTTTTACTTTACCAATATATTTGTTGCCTGTTAAAGTAGCAACGCCTTCTTCTTTCCATAAACCTGTATTGGTATCAAAATACCACAAAGGAATAGTAGCAGTTGCTGCACTTAATAAAGAAGCAGGAACAGTCATGGTTAGCGTTGCTTCTTTGCCATCTGCAATGTTCAGTTTATTGCCACTTGCATCTTCTAATTCAACATTCATCATACCAAAAGAACGCAGCAAACTTTCACTATTATCGGTTCTTGTTCCAATTAAATCTCCAGGCATTTTAGTTTCTAAATTTGCATCTGTCGGTTCTAAAAAAGCAGCATAAACTTTCACTGTTCCTGTGTATATAGAACCGTCTGCATTTTTTATGGCATTTGCAGGAAACTCAATACTTGCGCCACTTGTAACAGTAACCGTTGCACCACTCGATGCAGAAAAGCTTGCTTTCAATGATTTAGTAAGTAGCCGAATTTGTATAGTACTTGTTTTGCTTGAAGTTGCAATAAAAGTTCGTGAGCCATCAAAATAACCAGCCTTACTAACCTTCACCAACGCATGATTTTTAGAAAGAGTTACATCGTTTATTTTAAAAATACCATTTGCATCTGTAGTGGCTGTTTTGTCGCCAGCTTGTGCTGTTGCACCATAAATTCCAAAACCATTTTCATCTACAACACGACCAAAAATGCTGCTAGTAACAGTTGTACCGCTTGGATTATTTTTATCTTTTTTACATGAACTTATAATACTTACTAAGCCAATAGTAATAAATAAACTAGCTGAAAATAATTTGCTTCTCATGTGCTTGATATTAATTTATAATGATGTATATAGTAAATATAATAATTATAAATCAGAAATAGTAATAAAAATTAGGATTTAAGTACTTGATACAATGATATAAATATCACTCAGAAAAATAACTGATACCGAAAAATTTTAGAATCATCGTAATTCCAACAAAAAAGATAAGCACTAAAACTAAGACTCTAAATTTTTCCTGTGGTATTTTATCTAAAATAAGTTTGCCAATGTAAGAACCAACAAAGCCAATCACTATCAGAAATGGAATCAAATACAAATCGTGTTTATGTATGTAACCATTAAAATAATAAATTACCATTCGCGAACCATCTACCGCTAAATCTATTGCAGCAGACGTTGCTACAAATACGGATTTTTCTACACTAAACGCAGCCATCGTAATGCCACGTATGGCACCACCAGTACCAAGCAAGCCAGCAAAAAAACCAGATAAACTTCCACCAAGAAAACTATTTTTTTTATTAGCTTCAAATTTTAATTCTTTTTTGATTAAGAAAAGAACACTCAAACCAATTAGAAAAAGCGACAACACCAATTGCAAGTATCGAACATTAATAAACTTACTTATTAAGGCGCCAATAATTACAAACACAACTGCAGGAATGCCTATTTGAAATAAAATTTTCTTATCTAATCCTTTTTTAAATAATATTATCTTAGAGATATTACTAAATACATGAAACACAGCAGTAATACCAAGCACTGATTGAAAATCTAAAAAATAATTAGCTACAGGAACAAAAAATGTAGAAGAACCAAAACCACCAATAGTGCCTAAAATCTCTGCTATAAAAGATAATACTAAAAACAAAATGGTAAATGGTATAGACATGTTTTTACTTCACAGGATACTCTACAATGTTTTTTTCAGTTTCATAAAGCTTTATGAATAACTCATATTTAGCATCCAATTTGGTGCGAATTAAATCATAAATAACTACTACAATATTTTCTGCAGTAGGGTTGAGGTCGGCAAATTCTTTCGTATCTAAATTTAAATTTTTATGGTCAAATCGTTCTTCAATTTCATTCTTGATAATGTCTTTCACAATTTTTAAATCAATAACATATCCAGTGGTTGGGTCAATTTCTCCGATTACTTTTACTTCTAAATGATAATTGTGACCATGATAATTTTTATTCGCACACAAGCCAAACACTTCTTTGTTTTTTTCATCAGTCCAATCTGCATTCCATAATTTATGTGCTGCATTAAAACTCGCTCTTCTGATTACTGCTACTTTTTGCATGTTGTAAAGTTAATGGTTATTAAGGTAATAGTTATGACGTAATACTATAAAAGGAAATTAAGTGTTTTTTGTTTAATTAAAATATATTGTTGTGCATAAAATTCTCTTGTCTCTTGTCTTATATCTCATCTCTCATTGCTATTTTCGCACATGCTTTTCAAAGATGTCATAGGACAAGTTGATACGAAACAACATTTGCTCGAAATTGGTAAGTCTGGAAACATTCCGCATTCACAGTTGTTTCTGTCGCAACCTGGTGCTGGTGCATTGGCATTAGCATTGGCATTTACGCAATATGTAGTCTGCGAAAACAAAACAGAAACAGATAGCTGTGGTGTTTGTGGTGCGTGTGTAAAAGCGCAAAAAATGATTCATCCTGATATTCATTACACCTATCCAATTATTGCAAAAAAGCCGTCGCCACATCCAAGTTTAAGTACCGATTATATTGCAGAATGGCGCAAAGAAATTATCGCCAATCCTTACATCAACGAATTAGAGTTTTTGCAGGCAATTGGTGCAGAAAATAAGCAAGGTAATATTTCTGCTGATGAAGCGCGCAATATTTTAAATGGTTTAAAACTCACTACGTTTGAAGCAAAATATAAAATCCAAATTATTTGGATGGCTGAAGCGCTTTCTAAAGAAGGAAATATTTTATTAAAATTATTAGAAGAACCACCAGAAAATACCTTGTTGATTTTGATTGCAGAAAATCAGGAAGAAATTTTACCAACTATTTTGTCGCGTTGCCAAGTGGTGAAAGTTAATAAAATTGAGGATGATGCTATTGCTGATGATTTACTAAAAAGAGGCGTTCCTGCAAACAAAGCCAAACATATTGCGTATTTGGCTGATGGAAATTTTAATGATGCATTGAAATTAATAGATACAACTTCGTCTATTGAAACCATTCGGTTGACTGAATTATTGAAATATTCTATTCGTTTACAAGAAGGAACCAATTCTGGTGCGTTGGTAAAATGGTCAGACGATATGTCGAAAATTGGACGCGAAAATTTAAAAGCATTTTTAGAATATGTGCTGCATATTTTGCGCGAAACACTGCAAATGAAGTTCGCACCAAACGCACCGATTCGTTTAACAGATGATGAACAGAAAACTGCACAAGCACTAATTAAATACACGAACTTAAATAAACTAAGCGATTTGCTGGAACTCATCAGCAAAAAACATTACGAAATAGAACGCAACGTAAACCCAAAAATGGTGTTGATGGATATGTCGCTTCGATTGAATCAAATCATCCATTCTAAGAATTAAAAATACCTATTTTGTTGGCTCCGAAATAATTTCCGTCTGCTAAGATATAGCAGTATTTTTCTTTTGTATTTCATTCATTTAATAAAAAACGGTATCATTTTGGTTAGATAGGTTGTCTGTTTACTCAGATGCTTCGTCCGTTCAGTCAGATGCTTTGTCGGTTCAGTCAGATGCTTTGTCGGTTCAGTCAGATGCTCCGTCCGTTCAGTCAGATGCTCCGTCCGTTCAATTAGATGCTCCGTCCGCCGATTTTTTGGAGCATCTAACTGCCATTCTGGCGCATCTGAGCAGAAAAATACTTTTCCTAACTTAAATTTTAATCAATCTAATTGCATTTTTATCTATTTTGATTGATTTTTTGGATTATCTGAGTGGTCTATTAGTATATCTAACCTAAAATTTTATCTATCTGAATTAAAAATTAAACGATCTAACTGAACATTTTTATCATCTGATTTAAAAAATGAACCATCTAACTGAACTATCTTATTGTCTAAGTTAATGAAATAAGTATCTGTGCTATTTAGCGTATCGAAACAGCTTTCTACCAAACAGCTAAAGTTATCTCAATTATTAAAGATTAACATTTGCGAACAATTCACCAGAAAAAATCTCATTTTTTAGCTTATTTTTGTAATGATTCTAAATAACAAAATTTTTTAGCATCCATATTTTTAACAATTCCGTAAGTTTAAGTAGGTGAGTTTACTTACGACTTATTACTTACGACTTAATACTTTTTTAAATGAGTTGTAACAGTTGTGGAACCGTAGTTGGTGGAATACCAACAGGTTGTAAAAGTAACGGACACTGCGCTACAGGCGGTTGTTCTAAATTAGAAGTGCACGATTGGCTCAGCGATATTGGTGCCGATCCGTTTTCCAAATATAATATTCACGAAGTGAGCTTCAAAAATGGCGCGCGCAAAGGTTTTTACAGAAATGAAAAACGCTTTGATGTGTTCACTGGCGATTATGTAATTGTGGAGGCAGCACAAGGTTACGATCTTGGACAAGTAACTTTGAGTGGAGAATTGGTGCGTTTGCAAATGAAGAAAAAACGTGTGAAAGAAAATTCTGAAGATATCAGAGCAATTTTACGCATCGCGAAAGATAATGAGTTGGATTTGATGGACAGAGCGCGTGCGAAAGAAAAAGAAACGATGCTGAAAGCGCGTGTATTGGCTCGTAATTTGGATTTAGATATGAAACTCGGCGATGTTCAGTTTCAGGCAGATGGCAAAAAAGCTACTTTTTATTATACGGCAGATGGTCGCGTGGATTTTAGAGAATTGATAAAAGTATTGGCATCTGAGTTTAAAGTGAAAATTGAAATGCGCCAGATTGGTGCGCGACAAGAAGCTGGTATTGTTGGTGGCATCGGTTCTTGCGGCCGCGAGTTGTGCTGTTCTACTTGGTTAACGAGTTTTAAATCTGTAAATACAACGGCAGCGCGATACCAGAATTTATCGATCAACCAAACAAAATTAAGCGGTCAATGTGGTCGTTTAAAATGTTGTTTAAATTATGAATTAGATACTTACTTAGATGCATTGCGCCATGTGCCGGAAAGAGCAGAAACCTTGCAGTTGCAAACCGGCGATGCACGTTTAATGAAAACGGATGTACTGAAAGGGTTGATGTATTATACAGTGAAAGGTTCTAGTACATTTTATCCTTTGACGCTGGAAAATGTGAAAATGGTTTTGGCAATGAATGCAGATGGCAAAAAACCTGCAGAAATTACAGATTTAGCTGAAGTAGTAGAAAAAACGGCTGAGGAAAGCATAGAATTTGCAGACGTGGTTGGACAAATTACATTGGCATCGTTAGATAGAAAAGACAGAAATAACCGAAATAAACACAGAAATAGCAATAGTAATAATAACAACAACAATAGAACGAATAACCAGAATAGACCAACAAATCAGCAGCAAAACAAACCTGCAAATACGTCACCAAATCCGGAAAATAAAACGCAGAATACCAGCCAAAATAATAACCAAAATCGTCCACCGAAGAAGTTTAATAATGGAAACAATAACAATAATCCGAACAAAAATAATCCACCAAAGAAAGATTAGTTTCGTTGGTAGTTTTCTTATTTTTTTCTGTTTATTAAATACGGTTGCTGCGCAAAATGGTATATCAGAAAAACCATTTTTACCGAAAAAATTATTGCCGATTACTTTTAAAAATCAGTTAGCTGCTGTTAACAGAGAATTTATAGTTGCGTATAATATGCGTTTCGATTCTTCGGCGCGCGATGTACGCAATTACAATATTGAGCAAATCAGAAATTTTATTTACAAGGAAAAAGATTACGAATACGTTTTCCGTTGTCCGTTTTGGATTGCGATGGACAGCGCGCGTTATGTGCAACTCATTCCTGAATTGATAAAAGCAATAACCGATGAAACGTTTGTAGGCCTAACAAATGCTGGTGATGTAACGATTTGGGCGCGTGTGAAAACCGGCGAACTAAAACAAAACTCACTCAATTACCAAATTGATGATGATATCTTCAGAGTTTGCGGCAGAGCGAACTGGATTTTAAAACGCTTATCTAAAAATGAATTTGGCAATATCAGAATTGATACACCAATGAAAGATTTGATTGAAATTCAGAAAAAATGGGTGAAGTGGCTGAATACGCTGAAGGTGAAATGATATTTAGTTTTCAATCAACGGATACTTTCTTTTCCAGAAAAAACCTAATGTAAGCATTACACAAGTCAAAATGCAAATGCCAATTTCTGTATAATGATGATCTTGGTTTATAATATGTCGAGAAGCATAAAATACATGTGTTGCAAACGGAAAAATAGCTGATAGAAAATAAATCAGCAATGCATTTTTATTTTTTGAAAATAACATGAACCAACAAATTCCGTAGGTTGCATAGTAAATACAATGCCAATAAAATGGTTGTCCATCTTTCTCTATAACATTATAAATATGCGTTCCAATTGCAATTGCAAAGAAAATAGACAATAAAATTTGAATGACTGTCTTCATAAATATTTTATTTCAAATCACTTTTATTATCACCTTCACTTTCACGCAATGCTTTGTTAACGGCAATGCTGTTATTCAATTCAAAGCCAAATAATAAAACTAATGCGTTTAAATAAATTAGCAACATAATTACAATCATGATTCCTAATGAACCATATAAACGGTTGAAATTATTTAAGTATGATGTGTAGAATTTAAAAACGATAGACATCAATATAGAAAACAATGTCGCAAACGTTGCACCAACAGAAAAATAACGATATCGTTTTTTTACAGATGGACCAAAATAATAAATCAGCGCAAAAATATTGAAGAAACTAAATAAAATTAGAAGTGTTTTAGTAAATCTTACCACATAAGAAATCACAATATCTTCAGTATGCAGCCAGTTTAAAATGAGTTGTATAAATTCTTTTCCTTTTATAATCAATAAAAATGCGATGATGAGTTGCATGCTAATTAAAAAAAGAATTTGAAAGGATGCAATTTTTTTTTGAAAAAAATTTCTTTTCTTAAATGTATTATTCATCTTATCAAAAGCACGTATGATAGAATTTACACCATTTGATGCAATAAATAAGGCTAAAAAAAAGTTGATGGAAACTAAACCACCACGTTGCACACTAACAATATCATGAATGGTTGTTTCTAAAATTGAAAAAATTCCATTTGGTAAAATACCTTTTAAACCATTTAAAATTTTGCTGTCAAAATGATCTATTGGAACATATGGAATTAATGAAAAGAAAAAAATGATACTTGGAAATGATGCTAAAATAAAAAAATAAGAAATCGATGAAGCGCGAATACTCAATGCATCTTCTTTTATTTCTTCTCTGAATTTTAAAACTACATCGTAAATTGGAATGCCTTCAAAACCTGGAAAACTCATACGTTTCAATCTGTCTTGAAATCGCTCCGAACGAACTAAACGTCTGTATTTTTCTGTTTGTTGTTGAATAGACATACTTGAATAGTAGTAAGCAATAAGTCGAAAGTAGTAAGAAATAATTAAAAAGCAGAAACTTATTTTTATAACTTATGTGCAATCTTTGTGTGTTTTTCTTTAGCTTTCTTCTCAGCTTTAGCTAATTTAATTTCTTCTACAAAAAAAGGTCTTAAATGTTCTAAAATTACTTCAGGAATATGACATCTGCGCAATGATGCTTGTTTTACAAAAACAAATGTAAACTCGCTGGACGTTAATAATTGTTGATGTTGGTTATATATTTCGCCATAAAACACCATTTTTTTATCAGGAAATTCTTTGATGATGGTTTTAATATCCATCAATTCATCATATCGTGCAGGTCTGAAATATTTGATGTTCATTTCTACAACTGGCATAGCAATTCCTAATTCTTCAAAAGTTTTATAAGCAAAATCATGTTTACGCATGGCTTCAGTCCTGCCAATTTCAAAAAATTTGGCATAATGACCATGATATACAATTCCTAATGGATCGCAATCATGGTATCGAACTCGTAATTGTATGGTTTCTTCAAACATTATTTTATATTTCTGTCGTTAAGCGCTTTCTGGTATCGGCGCGCATTTTCCAGGTGTTGTTCCCAAGTTTCAGCAAAATTGCTATAACCTGAAAAATCTTCTTTTGCACAAAAATACAGATATTTATGCTCTTCTGCATTTAAAGTTTCTTCAATGCTTTTTATTTCAGGCATACAAATTGGTCCAGGCGGCAAACCTTTATATTTATAGGTGTTGTATGGTGAATCAATGCGTAAATCAGCATTGGTAACTCTTCGGCTAACACCTAATTTTTTTAACGCAAATAACACCGTTGGATCAGCTTGCAAAGGCATTCCAATTTTCATTCTATTTACATAAACGCCAGCAATAATTGGAAACTCGTCGTATTTAGTCGTTTCTTTTTGTATGATTGATGCTAAGATAATGGTTTCGGTAGGCGATAAGCCAATTGCTTGTGCTTTTTCAACTCGGCTTTCCGTCCAAAATTTATTATATTCTTTCAGCATGCGTTGAATAAATTGCTTTGCTGATGTGTTCCAATAAAATTCATAAGTATTACCTAAAAATATCGTTGGAAAATTATCTTCTGTTAGTTTTAATGAATCGAGAAATTTTGGATTATTAAATTCTTTTAAAAGATCTTGTTTGGTTGCTTCAATTTGCACAGAAATTTTCTCGGCTAATTGTTCTTTATTCTGTACGTTATTAAACGTAATGCTAACTGGATCTTGGCTGCCTGCACGCAATTTCCTTACTAAGAAAAAATTGCTCATATCATTTTTAATGATGTATCTGCCTGGTTTTATATGTTCATTGTATTTTAATTTCTTACAAACCAGTTTAAATGTTTCCATATTTTTTATGATATGCTGACTTTTAAGTGATTTTAGTACATTTTCATAAGTAGAACCAGTGTAGACTAACAATACATGATACTTTTTGGTCTTGTTATCTTGAATATTATCTGAAAATAATAGCTTGTAGAATAGAATAAAGAATGCAAATGCTGAAACAAACAATAGAAGTGCTAAATACGATACTTTTTTTTTCATTAATTCAGTTTTATACAATATTGTTTGTCAATACTTTAGGTATTTTTATAAATTTTAATTGTTAAAATTATGTTAAAATACAAAAAAAGTTAAGCAAACTCTTGCCAAAGGCAAAAGTTTGTTTAACTTTGTGTCAGGGTTTTTATGTTTCTAGACTTTAGGGTCTCTCGGGCTTTACGCAATGTAAGGCCCGATTTTTTTTGTATCAAATAATATAGTTTTTTTATTTTTTAGGGTTTTTATAAAAAAAGTATGTTTCGATATTTCAATAAGTGCTAGTATCTCTTATTGACAATGTAAAGTTGCACAAACAAATTCCAAGTTAGTAACGAACTTTATTTTTGTTGTGACACAATTAAAAAAGAGATTTTGAATAAAAATAACTGATAATCAATGATTTATATTTTAAATAACTAAGCTAATTGTGACAAAATATGACCCGTTTTAGGACTATTACAAGCCAAAAATCACTAAATTATTTTTCAGAATCAGTAAAACTGATAGATTTCTAGTAAAAACTAAGTAATAAATTCTTTTTTGAGCTAAGAATCCAAACCATCATTAATTGCACGGCTTGCATTAACGACAGATTTTACTCATTTTACTGAAAACACATTTTGAGTTTTCTATTTAATAAATCTTTTTTTGATACCAACTAAAATATAGTTTGTATCATTCAATACCTAAAATTACAATTTTTACAATGGTCTATAATATCACTTTTTTTGTAGATGTGCTATTAAGATGTGCTATAAAAATTATTTACACTTCTTCTTTTTAATTGATAATCAGTCTGTTAAATCTTTTAATAGATTGTGATTTGTGACATATAAAATGCTATTTTGCATACGCTTCAATCGGTAAACAAGTACAAATTAAATTTCTGTCACCGTAAGTATTGTCAATTTTTGCCACACTTGGCCAGAATTTAGCTTGTTTTGTATACTCAATTGGAAATGCAGCTTCTTCTCTTGTGTAAGCGTGCTGCCATTCACTTGAAACTACTTCATTTACTGTATGTGGCGCGTTTATGATCGGATTGTCTTGTTGTGTGTATTTGCCGTCTAAAATCGCCTGCATTTCGCTTCTGATCGATAACAATGCATCGCAGAATTTATCCAGTTCTTCTTTGCTTTCGCTTTCTGTCGGTTCTATCATTAATGTGCCAGGAACCGGAAACGCTACGGTTGGCGCATGGTAGCCATAATCCATCAAACGTTTTGCAACATCTACTGCATCAACTCCAGTATCTTTTTTAAATGGACGTAAATCCATGATAAACTCATGTGCTACTCTACCATTTTTTCCTGCATATAAAATAGGAAAATGTTTTTCCACTTTCGCTTTAATATAATTAGCATTCAGAATAGCATATTTTGTTGAATTTGTAATGCCTTCTTCGCCTAACATTTTGATATAAGCATACGAAATCAATAAAATTGCAGCACTGCCAAACGGTGCAGCAGAAATTGCTGGAATTGGATTGGAACCGCCTGTTTTTACCACTGGATTTCCCGGTAAGAATGGTGCTAAATCTGCAGTACAGCAAATCGGACCCATGCCTGGACCACCACCACCATGTGGTATCGCAAATGTTTTATGTAAATTAATATGATTCACGTCAGCACCAATGTTTGCTGGTGAAGTCAGACCAACCTGTGCATTCATATTGGCGCCATCCATATAAACTTTTCCACCGTGCTGATGAATTACATCGCAAATTTCAATTATTGATTCTTCAAAAACACCATGTGTTGATGGATACGTTACCATTAAGCAAGATAAATTTGCAGCATGTTGTTCTGCTTTTGCTTTCAAATCAGCAACATCAATATTTCCAAGATCATCACATTTTACCAACACGATTTCCATGCCAGCCATTGCAGCACTTGCAGGATTGGTGCCATGTGCAGAAGTTGGTATTAAGGCCACATTTCTATGTAAATCACCGCGAGAAACATGATATGCGCGAATAACCATTAAGCCAGCATATTCACCTTGTGCGCCTGAATTTGGCTGTAATGAAGTTGCTGCAAAACCGGTGATTTTTGCCAGATCATTTTCTAATTCTGTAATAATTTCTCTGTAACCTATGGTTTGATTTTCCGGTGCAAATGGATGAATATGTGCAAACTCAGACCAACTTAATGGAACCAATTCAGATGTTGCGTTTAATTTCATCGTGCAGCTTCCTAATGGAATCATTGAAAATGCCAGTGACAAATCTTTTGCTTCTAAACGTTTGATATAACGAAGCATTTCTGTTTCTGACTGATAGGTATTAAAAACAGGATGCGTTAAATAATCAGAAGTACGTTGTAAATTTTCAGGAATTTGTAATGCCGGATTTTCTAATAAAGCAGTTGTATGATTTGTATTTTTCGCAGCAGCAAAAACATTTACAATATTTTCTAAATCTGTTGGTGATGTAGTTTCATCAACAGAAATACCTATTGTTCCGTCGTTATTATATCTAAAATTGATTTCGCTTTTTTCAGCAATTTCTTTGATAGCAGTTGCATTTTCAACTTCGATTCTCAACGTATCAAAATAATAGTTATTCAAATTTTTGAAACCGATCTTTTGTATTTCATTTGCTAATTGAACGGTTTTTTGATGAACGTTCAACGCAATATTTTTGATACCATCTTTTCCATGATAAACTGCGTACATACTAGCCATAATTGCTAATAACGCTTGTGCAGTACAAATATTGGATGTCGCTTTTTCGCGTTTAATATGTTGCTCGCGAGTTTGCAAAGCCATACGCAACGCACGATTGCCATGTTTGTCCACAGAAACACCAATTAATCGGCCTGGCATCTGGCGAACGAATTCTTCTTTACAAGCAAAAAATGCAGCATGTGGTCCGCCAAAACCCATGGGAACGCCAAAACGTTGTGAATTTCCAATAGCAATATCAGCGCCTAGTTCGCCTGGTGAAGTTAATAATGCTAAGCTTAAGATATCAGCAGCCATTACTACATATACTTCTTTTTCTTTGCAAGATTTTATAATTGAAGTATAATCGACGATTTCGCCATTTCCGTTTGGATATTGTACTAACAATGCGAAATATTCTTCACTTGCTTCAAACGTAGATGCATTTCCAACAACAATTTCAAAATTTAACGGCAACGCGCGGCCTCTGATCACATCGATGGTTTGCGGAAATACGTTTTCATCAATAAACATTTTATTGGCAACAGCTTTGCCTTTCGCACGACTTCGCACATCATGCAATAAATGCATCGCTTCAGCTGCAGCAGTGCCTTCATCCAGTAAAGATGCGTTGGCAACAGGCAAACCGGTTAAATCAGTGATCATGGTTTGAAAATTCAACAATGCTTCTAATCTGCCTTGAGAAATTTCTGCCTGATACGGCGTGTATTGTGTGTACCAACCTGGATTTTCAAAAATATTGCGTTGAATAACGCCTGGAACGATTGTATTGAAATAACCTAATCCGATGTATGATTTGAATACTTTATTCTTTTCTGCAATCGATTTCAATTCCTGTAAATATTGATATTCTGCCTTTGGAGCACCAATATTCATGGAGTTTTTCAGTCGTATGTTGGCTGGAACAGTTTCGTCAATTAATTGGTCTAAAGATGTAACGCCAATGGTTTGTAACATCGCTTGTAAATCTGTTGCTCTTGGTCCGATATGGCGTGCTTGAAATTCGTTTTGCATGTGTATTTAGGTTGAATTTTTGAATGACCAAATATACGACACTTGAAAGGCATTTTAGTTTTAAGAAATTGTATGTTGAAAAAAGGAAAAGAAGTGTTGATTAGAATTGTACAGGGTTGTTTTATTAAAGATCTTGCCATTGCTTTGCTGTGAGACGGCATTGTTGAGCAGTAAGTTGGCTTTGCTAAGTAGAAACTTTTTATTGTTGAGCAGGAACTTGGTAATGTTGGATAGGAACTTGGTATTGTTGAATAGATACATGACATTGTTTCCGGTTCATCTGATATTGTTTCCGGTTCCGTTGGTATTGTTGAGCAGTACAATGGCGTTGCTAAGCAGGATTTTTGTATTGTTGAGCAGGAACTTGGCTTTGTTTTTATTATAATCTATTTATTTACAATTAGTTGTAATCCTGAACACTATTTTTTTTATTTTTAAATCTTACTTACTCAAAATCTTTATACAATAAATATTTTTTGCGAATGGTTTTGAATTTGGTGATGCCTGGTTTCCAGGTGGCTTTGATGGTTTTTTCGTCCATGCCCTTTTCTATTTGAACGGCCAAACTTGCTTTTCCAGCTAATTTGATAAAGAAATTATTGAAGAAGTGATCTTTGTCTTTAGTGAGTTTATACGCATTCAGCAAATAGCTTAACGTCATTTTTTGTCGCTGTAAACTATCCAAAGCAATATCAGTTAAATTATAACCATAGCACAATTTTCCTAATAATGGTGGTGTTTTTGCACCGGAAGTGCTTTGTGGTGTAAATGAATATTGCAAATCAGGATCAAATTCAGGACTGCCATAAATTTGAAATGGATTGACTGTTCCGCGACCTAAACTTACATGATCGGTTCCTTCAAAAAAGCAAATACTTGGATATAAATAGATCGCAGTCATGTTTGGTAAATTTGGAGATGGTTTTATTGGTAATGAATAATATGTTTTGTGATCGTAATTTAAGCAAGAAATTATCGTGATTTTGCATTGTACTTTTTTCGCCAGCCATTTTTCGCCATTCAGCATTTTAGCATATTCGCCAATCGTCATACCATAAACAATCGGAATTGGTTGCATACCAACAAACGAACGATATTGCGTATCCAGAACAGGTCCATCAACATAGTGTCCGTTTGGATTTGGTCTGTCGAGAATCAACAATGGTTTGTTGTTTTCAGCACATGCTTCCATTACATATTGCAATGTAGAAATGAATGTATAGAATCGTACACCGACATCTTGAATATCAAACACCAAAATATCGAGATCTTTTAGTTGTGCTGCTTTTGGTTTTTTGTTATCACCATACAAAGAAATAATAGAAACGTTTGTTTTTGGATCAACGCCATTTTTTACATGTTCGCCAGCATCAGCCGTGCCACGAAAACCATGTTCAGGCGCAAACACTACTTTTACATTGATTCCTAAATTCAATAAAGTATCTAAAAAACTAGTGTTGCCAATGGTAGATGTTTGGTTAATGACTAAGCCAACTCTTTTATTTTTTAAAATGGAAAGGTATTGTGATGTTCGTTGAGCGCCAACAATTACTTCTTTAGCGTTTGCTATATTAAATACTAAAAAACACGTGCAAAAAAATAAGCTGATTTTTTTCATAATGAAAGTATTACAAATATTGTGCTCGAATTTATACATCACTTTTGGTAATACAAAAGGAAAGAAATACTTTTGGTGTTAATAACAGTATGAACACAGAACTATTTATAGCAAAACGTTTGGCTCTTGGCGATAAAAAATCGTTTTCGCGGTTTATTGTTCGTATTGCAATTGTTGCTATTGCTTTGAGTGTTGCTGTTATGATAGTTTCTTCGTGTATGGTTACTGGTTTTTCTAAAGAAATTAAAGAACGCATCTTCGGATTTTGGGGCGAGATTCATATTACTAACTTTGAAAGCACCGATTCGTACGAAAATAATGCAATTAAGGAAAATGAAGTAATGGTTGATAAAATCAGAAATGCTAAAGAAGTAAAAAATATTGCACCATTTATTTTGAAGGCATGCATCTTAAAAACCAAATTTGAAATAGAAGGTATTGCATTAAAAGGAGTAGATAAAAATTATGATTGGAAAACGATTCAAACTTTTGTGCAAGATGGTAAATTACCAGCAATCACCAATCAAGAAATTTGCAAAGAAATTCTCATCTCAAAATCAACGGCAAAAAAACTAAAACTAAAAGTTGGCGATAATGTAATAGCATATTTTATTCGCAAAGATTTAGCAGCACCACAAGGAAGAAAACTAAAAGTGTGTGGTATCTATCATACTGGTTTAGAAGAATATGATAAGCAGTTTGCATTAATTGATATTCAAATTTTACGCGAACTCAATCAATGGCAAAACAATGAAGTGGCTGGCTACGAAGTTCGCTTACACGACATGAATAAAATGGATGCGTTTAAAGATTCAATTTATTATAAATACATTGGACAAAGTGTAAATGCACAAACCATGAAAGAAATTAATCGAAATATTTTTGAATGGTTAGACTTGCAAAAAGTAAACGAATACTTGATTTTAGGTTTTATGGTGTTAGTTGCTGTATTAAATATGATAACAGCTTTAATTATATTAATTTTAGATAGAACACAAATGATTGGCATTTTAAAATCGTTAGGTGCAACGAATAAATCAATCTCGAAAGTATTTATTTACAACGCTACTTACATTATTTTAAATGGTCTCTTTTGGGGAAATTTGATTGGTATTGCAATTTGTGTAATTCAACATTTTACTGGTTTTATAAAATTAAATGAAGAAAATTATTATCTATCTGTTGCGCCAGTTTATTTTAATTTCTTTGCAATTCTACTCATAAACATAAGCACACTTTTTATTTGCACATTAATTTTATTGATTCCAGTTCAGCTTATCAGTAGAATTTCTCCAATGAAAGCAATAAGGTTTGATTAACACTTCTTATTCGAAGCTATTTTTTTAACAAAATTAAAATTCTTATATTGCCAACTTATGTGGCAAAAAGTTAATAAATGGAAATGGATAATTTGTTCTATAGTATGCATTCTTTTGCGCATTTCTTTGCCAGCAACATTTGTTGAAAAATATTATTCTTTAGGTTTATTTCGAATTATACGCAATCTATTTGATTATACTTTAGGAAAATTACCGTTTCCTTCCTACTATCTTTTTTTACTTTTTTTAATTGTTATTGTCACTAAATGGATACTTCACTTTTTCAGAGAAAAACCAGAACCATTGCTATCTCGTGTATTTAAAATATTTTCTTTTGTTGGATTTTTAACTACATTTTTTTTTATACTTTGGGGTTTTAATTATGGCAGAATTCCTATTGAACAAAACTTAAAATTAAATGTATCAGAAATTTCTGAAACAGAATTGAATACAGAAATTGATACAACAGTTGAAAAATTAACTACGATAAGGAATAGTATAAAAAATGATACATCATCATTGCCACAAATTGTATTTGTAAATAATATTGAAGAAAATTGCAGTGTAGCAATAAATGAAGTTTTATTAAAAATGAATTATCACACATCAACGGTAAGAGGAAGATTTGTGATAGATGATATGTTTTTAGTATTTGGAATTGGCGGTCAATATTTGCCATTTGTTGGTGAAGGAAACGTAGATGATGCAGTTTTTTATTCTAAAAAACCTTTTTATTTAATTCATGAAATGACACATGGAAATGGTTTTACAGAAGAAGCAGAATGCAACTTTATGGCTTATGTCGCTTGCGTTCAATCTGACAAATTACCATTACAATATAGTGGTGAATTAAATTATTTATTGTATTTGTTAAGTGCTTTAAAACAATCTAACGAAGAGGAATTTGACAAAACAATTCTTAAATTGCCTTTTGTTATAAAAAAAGATTTAGAAGAAATTCGATTGTATAATTTAAAACATGATTTTAAAATTGCAATCATTGGCGACGCTATTAACAATATCTATTTAAAAATAAATGGTGTAAAAGATGGTACTAAAAATTATGATAAAATGATGTTACTTATTTACGCTTGGAAACATAATAATACTAAATCTTAAATTCTAAATCTTAAATCCTAAAATTAATATGATTTTTGAATACGACAATAATATCAAATGCACGAAAGAAGAAGCGTGGAAATTGATTACAGAAATTGAACGACGTCCTGAATGGATTCATTTTATGGATAATTGCAAATGGCTCGATAAAAAACCAGCCATTGTAGGTTCTACTTATCAGGAAGAAGAAGTTTTTTTAGGTTTTCATCTAAATGTAAAATACAAAGTTACTGAATATGTTGAATTTGAAAAAATGACTAGCAAATGCGATATGTATCCATTTCATCAAAAGGTAGAAGTGACAATGAAAGAAAATAAAAATGGAACTGTTTACACAAAGTTGCTTATTGATGGTGATTTAGGCGTTCTTGGTTTATTGCCAAAATGGATTATCAAAAATAGAGTTGATGCATTGGTGCAACCTCTAGTAGATAAGTTTTTCGATATTTTGGAAAGCGAAACATCTTTGAAAAAGAAATAAAATTTAGTAAATTATTTTCAAATGCAACCAAAAACAAAAACTCATCTTGCTATTTTTTGTTTTTATGCAGTTGCCTGTTTAGTAGTGTATTTTATTGCCAAAAAATGCGGTTTCATTGATGATTATATTGGCTTCGAAGCAAATTATGATAGATGTGGTTTGCTGCATTATCATAGTTGTTCTGGTAGCACTAATTTGCGTTTCTTTCAACACATTTTTACATTTGCATTATATAAACTATTTGGCTCCGAACATGTTGCTTGGTACTTTGTTTACTGCATGCTTCACGTATTAGCAGCTTATCTGAGTTTTGTTGTGTTAGAAAAATTATTAGAAATTTTTGAACAACAAAAGTCAACAGAAATTGCATTTTTTGCAGCACTTTTATTTTTGATTTCACCATATCAAACAGAAGTAGTGATTTGGCGCGTTTGCATACAATATATGGTGGTACATATTTGCCTAATGTTATCTATTTTATTGATTTTTAACGAACATAAAAATTATTTTTTTACGTCGATTTTTATTGGAATTATTTTATTTATAGTTGCAATGTTTTCTATAGAACAAGCTATTATGATTCCATTTGTTTTGCTTGCAATAATATTTATTTTATTCATTGGGAAAAAAGATTTCTTTGATAAAAAATTTGTTGCCACTTTGTTTGTTTGTCAACTATTTGTAATTGCAATTTTCTTTTCGTTAAGTAAAATTATATATCACAAATGGATTATGCATTATGGTTCACAAGTATTTAACAACTTTATTTCAATAGATACTTTTTCACGATTCTTTAAATATTTTTTAAAGCATATTTTACTACTTCGATATTGGAATTTTAATACAGCAGAATCAATATTTGCTTTCGTTTCTAAACCAAATGTCTTCTTTTTTTTATTGATCTCAACTCTTGTATTTGTATTTATTTCCTTTACTAAAATTCGGAAAGGAAATTTAAAATATGCTATATATTTATTGTTTATCGCAATGTATGCAATAAGTTTATTTCCTGTATTGCAATTATATCTTTCTACTCTTTTATTGGTTGAAGGCGATCGATTAGGTTATATTTCTTCCATTTTTATTTTTGCATTTCTTGTTTATGCTATTTATCAGCTTAATGAGAATATCGCACGCTTACTGATTTTTATTATGGTAATTGTAAATTTATTTTTTTTAATACAAACGAACAAAGACTGGAACATATCACAACAAATTCTAACATCGTACAACAATAGCTACAATTTCAAAGCACGAAAAATCTTTGTATTGGCAACGCCAGAAAATTACAATGGCATTTATTTAATTAGAACAAAAGCTGGTCTTGCAGAAATACTAAAATATCGTGCCAACAAGATAATTAATCAAGATTTTGTAGATGTTGTTCATTTTAACCAATGTAGTTTTAATGATGGAATTAAAGTAGAAAAAGAAAATGACTCTACGTTAATTATTGGTTTTACAAAAACAGGAAACTGGTTTTGGCGCGATGCACTTGGAGCAAGCGATTATTCAAATCAGGATTTTAAATACCGAACTGCTGAATGGAACAGCAAAGTTACGCTACGTAATTTCGATCCAAAACAAGATATTATCATTTATCCAGATAGCTCAAAATGGAAGCAATTTATTTGGTAGTTTAATATGCAAGATTGTAGTAATTACATATCATGCGACCATGTCTAAGCATCATACACTACGTTATTTAAATATAAAATCTACCTTTTTTGATTTAAAACAAATCAGTCAGAACTATTTTTAATTAGCTTTGTTATAAAACTTAACTTAGTTAACTAAAATGCCAATTAAAGAAAGACGCAAGCGCGAAAAAGAAGAATTACGTCAACAAATATTAGACGTAGCTAAAGAAATTGCTGCAAATGATGGCTGGCAAAATGTAACCATTCGTAAAATCTGTGATGAAATAAAATACACTGCACCAGTTGTTTATCAATACTTTGAAAGCAAAGAAATGATTTTGCAATCGTTACGAAAAGATGGTTTAAATCAGATGTGTACTTATTTTGAACAAGTTGACAAAAAACACAGAACACCAGAAAAACGATTGTTAGAATATGGTTTGGCGTGGTGGCATTTTGCGCAACTCAATCCTGAAATTTATCAAGTGATGTATAATTTACAAGGTGTAGTTTGTTCAAATAATGAAGATAATATTAGCATCATCGTTAATTTTTACAAAACTGCATTTAAACAAATTAATCAAAAAGCAAAACGCTTAGAAATTTATAGTTTAGAATTAACGGATAATTTAATTGCAATTATTCATGGTTTTATTGCTTTGAATATGGTCAATAAAATTAAATCTGGAAACGAAAAAGCATTGCTAGTTTATAAAAATGCATTGCAACGATTCATCCATTCTATAAACGATATAAAATAAATAAAACTCATGTCAAAAGGAAAAATAATATTTGTAGTCTTGCTGTTGATGATTATCGCAGCATTAACATACGTCAAACATACAAAGAATAAAGAAGTGGCAGCCAAAGCAGCACCACAAGGAAAAGGTGGGCCACAAACTCTAATGGCAGCTGGCTTCGTGGCAGAATTTTCTAAATTATCAAACGACTTAAGCGCAAACGGTAGCATCTTAGCACAAGACGAAGTGCAACTTCAACCAGAAGTTTCAGGTCGCGTAACGTATCTAAATATAAAAGAAGGTGCTGTAGTTTCTAAAGGAACTTTATTAATGAAAATTAATGATGCTGATTTGCGAGCACAAGTTGTAAAATCAAATTCACAATTAAAAATTGCACAAGCTAATCTAAAACGTGTAGATCAGTTATTAAAAATAAATGGTGTTTCTCAAGCTGAATATGATGCTGCTGAAAACACTGTAAATAATATTAATGCAGATATAGAATTACTTAAAGTTCAAATTGCCAAAACAGAATTGCGTGCACCATTTTCTGGTAAATTAGGTTTAAGAAATATCAGTTTAGGTGCTTATGTTTCGCCAAATACTGTGGTTGTGTCTTTACAAAATATGAGTCAATTAAAAATAGATGTTTCTGTACCAGAAAAATATGCAGGTACTATACAAGTTGGTGATAATATGCAATGCATTGTGGCTGGAATCGATAATCCATTTGTTGCAAAAGTAATTGCCATCGAACCACAAATTGACGAAATGACGCGCAATTTAAAAGTGCGTGCTATGATTCAAAATCCAAATTCAAAATTGGTTCCTGGTGCTTATGTAAAAGTAAAAGTGAAATTAAAAGAAACACCAAACGCAATTATGATACCAAGCAATACAGTGATTCCAGATGATAAAGCAACTCGAATTATAATTACAGATAGCAGCAAAGTGAAATTTGTAGAGGTAGAAATTGGCATGCGAACTGCTAGCGAAGTGCAAGTTTTAAGTGGTCTTAAGTCAGGTGATACTGTTTTAACAACTGGCTTGTTGCAAGCAAAACCAGGTATGCCAGTGAAAATTACAAAATCAACAAAAAAATCTTTAGTACAATAATATTAACGAGAATGCAATTTCTAAATTCTTTAATTCATCAATTCAATAATTAAATAATGGGTTTACCATCATTAAGTTTACGTCGTCCAGTTTTTGCCATTGTACTCAATATTGCCATTATGCTTTTTGGCATAATTGGTTATACATTCTTAGGTATTCGCGAATATCCAGCCATCGATCCACCAGTAATTACAGTGCGTACCAACTACACTGGTGCAAATGCTGATATCATTGAATCGCAAATTACGGAGCCGTTGGAAAACGCAATTAATGGTGTGCAAGGCATTCGTACAATTTCTTCTGCAAGTAATCAAGGTTCATCCAATATTACAGTTGAGTTTGATTTGTCAGCAGATTTAGAAACGGCTGCAAATGATGTGCGCGATAAAGTTTCGCAGGCATTGCGTTTATTACCACAAGATATTGATGCGCCACCAGTTGTTTCAAAAGCTGATGCTAATTCAGATGCAATTATTTCTATGACTGTTCAAAGTCAAGATAAAAATGTGTTGCAGTTAACTGATTATGCTGTCAATGTTTTACAACAACGTTTGCAAACTATTCCTGGTGTTAGTTCAATTCAAATTTGGGGTCAAAAAAATTATGCAATGCGTTTGTGGTTCGATCCGCAAAAATTAGCTGCTTACCAACTAACAGCAATTGATGTACAAAATGCATTAAACAAAGCCAATGTTGAGTTACCATCAGGAAAAATTGCTGGAACGAATACAGAACTTACTGTAAATACATTAGGTAGAATTAATACTGAAGAAGAATACAATGATTTAATTATTAAAGATGTTGACGGTAAAACGGTTCGTTTAAAAGATATTGGTTATGCAGTTTTAGGTACAGAAAATTTTGAAACGAGTTTAAAAGAAAGTGGTGAAGCAATGGTTGCTTTAGCATTAGTGCCACAACCAGGCGCAAATTATGTGGAAATTTCTGATGAATTTTATAAACGTTTAGCAGAAATAAAAAAAGAAGTTCCGAAAGATATTAAACTCAATATTGCACTAGACAATACTGTGTTTGTGAAAAATTCTATATCAGAAGTAAAAGAAACATTGTTCATTTCTATTTTATTAGTGGTGATTATTATTTACTTATTTTTTAGAGATTGGGTAATTGCATTGCGACCGCTAATTGATATTCCAGTTTCCTTAATTGGCGCATTTTTCATTATGTATATCTTTGGTTTTACGATAAACGTATTAACCTTGTTAGCTATAGTATTAGCTACTGGTTTGGTAGTTGATGATGGAATTGTGGTTACCGAAAATATCTTTAAAAAATTAGAAAAAGGAATGTCTAAAATGCAAGCTGCAAGAGAAGGTTCTGAGGAAATATTTTTTGCTGTAGTTTCTACATCTATAACATTGGCAATTGTGTTTTTACCAATTGTTTTCATGCAAGGTTTTGTTGGAAGTTTATTTAAAGAATTTGGAATTGTAGTTGCTGGTGCTGTTTTAATTTCTGCATTAGTTTCATTGACTTTAACACCAGTCTTAAATGTTTTATTAGGAAAAAAAGTACATAAAAATTCTTGGTTTTATGATAAAACAGAACCCTTTTTTAAAGGCATGGATGATGGTTATAAAGAAACATTGACTTCATTTATGAAAATTCGTGGTGTATCTTTTGTCATTATTGGTTTGTGTTTTATTCTAATTTATTTTGTTGGAAAAAACCTGCAATCTGAATTAGCACCAATGGAAGACCGTGGCGCATTTCGTGTTTCATTAACTGCACCAGAAGGCACGTCCTACAATGCAATGCAAAATTATGTTGATAGAGTTACACAATTTGTAATGGATTCTGTTCCAGAACAACGCGTTGCTTTAAGTGTTACTTCACCAGGTTTTATTGGCTCTGGTGCAGCAAACACTGCGTTTATGCGTATTCGTTTAAAAGAAAAAAATCAACGCACTAAAACACAAGATGAAGTTGCGCAATACTTAGGAAAAAACTTTTCTAAATTTAATTTAGGTAAAGCATTTGTCATTCAAGAACAAACTATTTCTGTTGGTGCTGCAAAATTTGGAATGCCAGTTCAATTTGTTATCAAGAATTTTGACTTTGATAAATTACAAACTATCATTCCAAAATTTATGGATGAAGTGTCGAAAAGTCAAGTATTTATTGGCTCTGACGTGAATCTGAAATTTAATAAACCAGAAGTTGATATCGTTATTGATAAAGACAAAGCACAATCGCTTGGTGTGTCTGTTCAAGATATTGCTCAAACCTTGCAATTTAGTATGAGTGGTCGCCGATTTGGATATTTTTTAATGAATGGAAAACAATATCAAATTATTGGACAAAGTATGTATGATGAACGCAATAAACCTGACGATTTAAAAAATATCTACGTACGCAATAATACAGGAAAATTAATTTCTTTAGATAATTTAATTACCACTGAAGAATTAGCAAAACCACCACAACGATATCATTATGATCGATATAAGTCAGCAACTGTCTCATCAGGTTTAGCACCAGGAAAAACAGTAGGTGATGGCATTAAAGAAATGGAACGCATAGCAAAAAATGTATTAGACGAATCATTTTCAACTTCATTGGCTGGTTCTTCGCGAGATTTTGCAGAAAGTTCTTCAAACACTATGTATGCATTAATATTAGCTTTAGTGTTAATCTTTTTAGTTTTAGCTGCTCAGTTTGAAAGTTTTATAGATCCATTAATTATAATGATTACAGTTCCATTAGCATTGGCTGGTGCATTATTAGCACTTTGGATATTCGGTCAAACACTCAATATTTTTAGCCAGATTGGAATGATTATGTTGATTGGTTTGGTAACTAAAAACGGAATTTTAATTGTTGAATTTGCCAATCATAATCGCAAAGAAGGCATGAGCAAAATTGAAGCAGCCACTTATGCAGCAGCTATGCGTTTGCGTCCAATTTTAATGACGAGTTTAGCCATGGCGCTTGGTGCAGTTCCAATTGCGGTTGCTTTTGGCGCTGGCTCAACGAGTCGTATTTCATTAGGAATTGTAATTATTGGTGGAATTATGTTTTCGCTCTTACTAACCTTATTTGTAATTCCAGCAATGTATGTATTTATGTCAAGAACAAAAGTTAAAACAGAAGAATAAAAATGAAACAGTTAAAAATAATATTTATCACTTTCATCTTCACTTTCACTTTCACTTTTTTGAAAGCACAAGAGTTGTTAACGCCTGAAAATGCTGTGGCTTTGGCTGTTAGTAATAATTTTGATATTGTAATTGCAAAGAATGATGCAGAAATAGCAAAGATTTATAACAATAAAGCAACAGCAGGAATGTTTCCGAAAATAAACGTAACCACTGGTGATGTTTTCAATTTAAGTAATATCGATCAAAAGTTTACAACAGGACAAGAAGTGAAGAAAAATTGGGTTCCAGTAAATAGTTTCAATGCTGGTGTAAATGTTAACTGGACAATTTTTGATGGATTAAAAATGTTTGCAACCAAAGATAGATTGGCAGCATTGCAATCACTTGGAGAAATACAACTAAAAAATCAAATACAGAATACAGTTGCGCAAGTATTGTCTGCTTATTATGATATTGTTCGACAAAAACAACAAATAAAAGCATTGAATGAGTCGGCGAAAATTTCTGTTGAGCGCGTAAATTTGTCACAGAAAAAATTTGATGTTGGTTATAATGATAAAACACCTTTGCTACAGGCAAAAGTTGACTACTCAACGCAGCAAATAAATATTCTAAAACAAGAAACCATTCTATTGCAATCTAAAATTGCACTAAACCAATTGCTTGCACGCGATGCCAACATTGATTTTGATGTGATTGACACTATTTTAGTTGCGTATCAACCAAATTTACAAACATTAAAAGATACTGTTCTACAACAAAATCTTTCTATACAATTTGCTCAAAAAAATATTGAAGTAGCAAAGTTCCAACACAAAGAAATTAAGTCGCAACGTTTACCACAACTTAATTTTAATACTGGTTATAATTTTACGCAAAATAACAGTAAAGCTGGTTTGCAATTGTTTAATCGTTCTTATGGTCCAACAATTGGTTTAAACGCTACAATACCAATATTTAATGGTGGAATGGTGAAGAAACAATTACAAGCATCTGCTGTGAACATTGCTACCAAACAAATTTTAGTTGACCAAATTAAGATTGATTTAGATACCAAAATTTTGGCTGCTTATCGAAATTTTGAATATGCAAAAAAAGTATTGCAACTGAACGAAGACAACGTAAAAATTGCAGAAGAAAATGTAAAAATTACATTAGAACGATTTCGCTTAAATCAATCCAATTCATTAGAAATAAAACAAGCACAAAGCAGCTACGAAGATGGATTGTATAATGTTATTTTAGCGCGCTACAACGCAAAAATTGCAGAAATAGAATTAGAAAGACTGAGCAATGATTTAGTGAAATAATAGATGCTATTTCTCTTTTATCTTCAACACTTTCAGTAAGGTTTTCGCAGTTGTTTCTTGTTCCAGTTTTTTTATCCATTTTTTATGTGCATCAAATATAACTAAGCATGGAAAACTTGAAAATTGTAATTGTTTGGTTAATTGGAAATCATATTCTTGTCCGATAAAAACTGTTGAGAAAGAGTTTAAACCATACTCAAAATAAAATTTTTGCACCAATCCAAATTCGTCAAAAGAACTCAACACAAATTGTGTGTTTTTAAATTTGCTGATATTATCTAAAATATTTCTAACGGTTCGTTGGCAATGATCGCAAGTAGGACTGAAGTTGACGAAAACTGTATTTACGCTATCTTTTAAATCTTTATTTGTCAAATAATTGACGCTATCCATTTTCAAAAGCGAAAAAGTTGGAAATAAAATCGGCTTGTTTTCTTTTGCCATCGTACTAAACACAACAGCAAAAAAGATAAAAAAACTAATGCCAATTTTCTTCATGAACACTAATCTACAAAAATAAGTCCAAAAATTATATCACTACTATATTTAGCACATTTATACTAAGTGATTTGATTAATAAAAAAATACTTAAAACAACTTGTAGATTGATGATGCTTTTTAAAAAATAACCACTTAAGGCACTTAAGAAACTAAAGTGAAATTCAAAAATAAGGATTACAAAGTAAGCTAAGTTTACTTTGTATATTTCACCAAGTTTTTTTAATCGTATCTTCTAAAGTTCCTAAAATTCCTTAAGTGGTTATAAAAAAAGTTTATCACAAAAAAAAATCTCGACCGAAGTCGAGACTTAAACATACTAATTAATAAAATTATTTTACCTGATTAACAATAGCATCAAATGCTTTTGCATCATTCATGGCTAAGTCAGCTAAAACCTTACGGTTGATAGTGATATTTGCGTCTGATAATTTTTTAATGAATTTAGAATAAGATAATCCGTGTGGACGAACTGCTGCGTTGATACGCACAATCCATAAACTTCTGAAATCTCTTTTCTTTAATTTTCTACCAACAAATGCGTAACCTAAACCTTTTTCAACGGCATTTTTAGTTACAGACCATACGTTTTTTCTTCTTCCAAAATAACCTTTGGCAAGTTTGTAAATTTTCTTTTTTCTGTCTTTTGCAGCGACTGAATTGACTGAACGTGGCATAGCTTTTTATTTTTTAATAGTGAACAATATGACCATCGGCGATGCCTTGCCTTATGTCGTTTATTTTGTCAGACTGATTTTTTATGTCAGACTGAGTTTGTCGAAGTCTAGTTCATGCACAACAACGCCTTGATATTACCTTCGTCACATTTTTTAACGATGGTTGTACCAGTTAAATTACGTTTTTGTTTCGTCGTTTTTTTAGTTAAAATATGACGTTTATATGCTTGTCCGCATTTAATTTTACCACTTCCTGTAACTTTAAAACGCTTTTTTGCGCTCGAGTTGGTCTTCATTTTTGGCATAAAATCTAATATTTAAGTCTATTCCTTATTGAAAATAGGGTGCAAAGATACAAATTAATTTGAAAATTTGAAAATGAATTAATTTGAAAATGTACTTTTTATGTTAAATTTTTGCTCTAAACTCTAAAATTAGACATCTCAAATCTCAAATCTCATTTCTATTTTAACCTTTCCAAGAACCAATCTTTATCTAAAATATTTTTTTCTGCTTCAATTTCGTCTACTAACGATTTTTTTATTTTTTTGGAAGAAGCACTCACTTCAGCTAAACGACGTGCATACTTAATCGTGTTTTTATAGTTTAGTTGATGATAACCTAAACCTTTTTGTCGATGTAAAAACACACTAAATGTATTCAAAAATGCATCTAAAATTTCCCATTCTTGTGTTTCTACATAAATTTTCAATTGCATGTTTTTTACCGCTAAATTTTGCAAAATATCATTGTATTCGTAATCGGTTAAATATTGCAGCGACTTTTTATATTCTTTCAAAAAATAATGATAACGTGCTTTATTAAAACCAACCGTGCTTTTTCTGAAATTTTCTGGTAGATATTTTTCATGATTTTTGATAAACGAAAACACACCATCAAAATCGCCTGTTTGCAAACCAGTAAAAACAATATTCGTAAACGTAAATCTGCTGATATTTTCATTTTCGATAAACACCTTATTTTGCAAACCACTTTTATAAATGCTGTACAATTTCTGTGCAAATAATTTATTTCCGGAATTCAATTGCTTGATGCCAAAATTGATAATCAACAAATAAATATCTTTCAATTCATCTAAAGAAAAATAGCGCGCATGATTCGGCAATAAGTGTAAAATTTCATCAAAATAATGTGTTTCTGTTGTGGTATAAATTTGATAGATTTTATAATAAATGATAGACGTTTCATTTAAAATGGATGCATCTTTTTGGGCAAGTTCTAAAACGTTTTGTAACAATATATATTGATAATCATGTTTGATTATTTGTTGATACGAAATGGCAATACAAGCATATTTTAATAACTGCGTAATGTAGTATTGATCCAATGTAGAAAGTATGTTTTGCAGATTATTCTCTTTACTTCTGCTTTGTTGATTCGATTGTTTAAATATTTCTTCTTCTAGCAGCAATTGCTGTTGCCAGTGTGCTGCATTTTGTGTTGGTTTTGTTTGATGCAATGAAACCGCTTTTTGTAAAAAATTAGCTGCATGATGGTTCAGCTGTTTTTCATGCAAGGTTTTAGAGATAGCTAACAAATTTTGAACTTCATTTTGATTGTTTCGTTCTGTTTGAAAAAACTGTTCCAACACATCTAACGCTAATGAAGTGATGTAACGCAAACGCGCATCATCGTAAGGAATATTTCCATACAATGCAGTAAATATTTTAGTACGATTGGTGTTGTTTTCAGAAAGATATTTTTTGGAAAAAAGATATTCGTACAACTTTACTACATCATCGTGTTGAAAAAAATAAGGCGAAACCACAAATTTCTTCAGTTTCCGTATTTCTTCCGCATTTAATTTTCTGAATATTTCCAACAATTTTGAGTTGTACATCGTCTTTATTTTTATATCACAGAGTTGCACTGAGATTTTACTGAGTTTTACATAGATTGCTTCGTGCCTCACCATGACGCAAGCGAAACCGTCATTACGAGCGAAGCGAACGTCATTGCGAACGAAGTTAAGCAATCTCACTGTTATAGAGATGGCTTCGTGCCTCGCCATGACGCAAGCGAAACCTACATGCGAACTTAGCGAAACCGTCATTGCGACTGCGAGGAACGAAGCAGGAAGCAATCTCAACCACTCTCTGAAAACTCCGTGCAACTCTGTGCATTCTTTGTGTTCTCTGTGATACTAAATATACAATAAAAATTCTAAAATTAACCAACAATGACCAAAATATGTAATATATAGTATGCAAAACAAAGTAGACATTTGAATAGTAAACGTAAATAATTATTAAAAACGATTAAATTTATAGGTATGAGAAAGCATTTATTAAGCTATATAATTTTTATTGGTATCATCATTTTAAGAAGTAACTTATTTGCTCAAACACAGGTTGTAATTCAATGGCAAAATGGATTTGCTGATGGTGGAATAACATGTTTACAACAAACTTTTGATGGTGGTTATATCTTAGGAGGAATTTCAAATTCTGGAATTACAGCTGATAAATCAGAGCCATCGAGAGGGCAAGGTGATTTTTGGATAGTGAAAACGGATGAAGCAGGAAATAAACAATGGGATAAAACAATTGGTGGTAGTGCTAGCGATTATTTATATTATATAGAACAAACTACAGATGGTGGTTATATATTATACGGAGATTCAAGATCCGGTATTTCAGGTGACAAAACTACAGCAACAAAAGGATCTTGGATTGTAAAAACAAATAATGTAGGACAAATTCAATGGCAAAGAAGTATTGTTACGGATACAATGTATGGAGGAAGATTAGTTCATTCTGGTTCCTCACTAAAAACGTCAGATAATGGATTTATTTTTTGCCATGATTCTTTAGTAGAGAAAACAGATGCTTTAGGAAACATACAATGGAAAGTTAAAACAGATTCAATTTTTGCAATTTATTCATTTCAACAAACAAATGATGGTGGATATATCCTTGCTGGCGCCTCAGTTATAATAGGTTTTTATCAAATAGAAAAGAAAGATGCAACAGGCACTGCTCAATGGTCTAAACGATTTCCATCAGCAGGAACAGACGGAAATGTTTCTTTAATACCATTTATTAGACAAACAAATGATAATGGTTATGTATTAGGTGCTACAAAACAATTCTTCCCTGCTGGAATAAGAGGAACAGAAGATTTTTGGATAGCAAAGCTGGACGCAACTGGAAATGAAGTATGGCAAAAAGATATTGGAGGTAATGGTACAGATTACATGTACACATTTCAACTCACTAACGATGGTGGTTTTTTATTTGGTGGTCCAAGTCAATCTGGAATTTCAGGTGATAAAACAGATACTTTACGAGGTGTGGAAGATATGTGGGTTGTAAAAACAAATAACCAAGGTGAGATTCAATGGCAAAAGACTTTAGGTTCAAGTGGTTTTAACAGTTATAGTGGTTTATATATAGCAAGACAAACAAGTGATGGAGCATATATTTTAGGAGGCACAGCTTCACACGGTATTTCAGGCGATAAAACAGACACAGGTTCTTTTTGGGTAATAAAATTAATAGGAAACCCAAGATATATTACAGGAACTATTTTTGCAGACAATGACAATAATTGTATTAAAAATAATAATGAAAATGGTGCAACAAATTTTTCTCTAAAAACTACAAAGAATAACAATGTTTTTTATGCTACTTCTCAACTTAATGGTAGATATTATTTAGGAGTAATAGACACAGGACAATACAATATTGAATTATTGCCAAACTCTATTCATCCATATTTTTCTCCATCCAATTGTAATTCATATGCTATTCATCTTGTAGATTCTATAACTACAGTTAATTTTGCTCTAAAACCACAATTTCTTTGTCCATACAACACAGTAAACGTTTCAACAACTACACCTTTTCGTATCGGCAGACCACAAACCTATTATGTAAATTATTGCAATAACGGAACCATTGCTTCACCAAATACTTACATCACTATAAAATTGGATAGCTTGTTAGATATTAATGGTGCTAGTATTTTTTATACAACTTTGCCAAATCATACCTATCGTTTTAATATTGGCAATTTGGATTTTATAACTTGTGGTAGTTTTACTTTTGTTGCAACGCCACGAATTAATGTTGTACAGCTCAATCAAACACTTTGCACTGAAGCACACATCTATCCTGACACCATTTGCACAACACCAAATTACACAGGCGCATACGTCGTTGCATCAGTGCAATGTTTAGGTGATAGCGTTGAATTGAAACTTGAAAATCGTGGCGGTGATATGCAAGTACGCAAACGCTATATTGTAATTGAAGATCAGGTAATGCGCATCAACCGTAATTATCAATTGCCACAAAATGGAATTATCATTGAAAAAATGCCTGCTGATTCAGGACATACTTATCGTATCATTGCTGAACAAGAAGATGCCTTGCCACCAAGCTATGGTGATAAATTTGCAACAGCAGCAATTGAAGGTTGCAGGCCAAATCCAGCGCTGAATTTCTCAACAGGATATTTTACACAGTTTCCAAATTACGATGGCGAGCCATTCAGAGCCGTGAGTTGCAATGTAATTACTGGTTCTTATGATCCGAATGATAAAGTAGCTTCGCCAGTTGGTTATGCAGCACAACATTACATCGAAAAAAATACACAAATCGATTATCAAATTAATTTTCAAAACACAGGAAACGATACTGCGTTTAAAGTAGTTGTCGTAGATACCATTGCACCAACTTTAGATATCAATAGTATTCAACTTGGTGTTGCTTCACATGCGTATCAGTTTCAGCGAACAGACAGTAATGTAGTGCAGTTTGTGTTCGATAATATTTTATTGGTAGATAGTTTCCGCAACGAACCGAAATCGCATGGTTTTGTAAAATTCAAAATCCAGCAAAAACTAAACAATCCAAATGGCACAAAAATTTATAACAGTGCTGGAATTTATTTTGATTACAATGCACCAATTATTACGAACAGAACTTTTCACACCATTGGACAAAATTTTGTTACGGTTCAATTAATCAACACGATAAAAAATTCGAAGTATAATGTAAAAGAAGTAAAAGTTTTTCCAAATCCATTTAGAGATAAAACACAAATAATTGTTGAATCCAATGAACTCAAAAATCCTGTTTTGTTGCTGATGAATATACAAGGTCAACTGATCAAAACCATTTCTTCAACCAACAATACTACGTTTGATATTTACAGAGACGATTTATCGAATGGAATGTATTTGTTTAAAATAATGCAAAGCGATGAAACGGTTGCGAATGGTAAAGTAGTAGTTCAGTAGTTGAAGACCTTCAAGGTTTTTAAAACCTTGAAGGTCTATCTAGATAAAAGGTCGAAAGCATTCAAAAATGCTTTCGACCTTTTATCTATCAATTTTTAAGTATAGTATATCTTGTATTTAATTTCTTATTGATAAGTTTAATTGCTTTTATGTATTTTTCACGCCTGATCAAAGAAAGTAATTCGTAATCATTACCAACGTATGGCAATAAATTTTCCTTATTGATTACATAGAGTTTGTCTTCATTACTTCGTTTAAAGTACGTAGCAAATTTAGAATCATAATTTGGAATAAAACTATATAGTAAGATAGAATCATCATAAGTTTGTTGAAATAACCAACATGAATCATGATATGTATTTGCAATAATACCAGTATTTGCACCAAGTACTAAATAATTGATGTAATACGTTTCATTTGCATAAATTTTCCCTACAGTTTTTTCCTTTTCTTTAATTAATAAACAGTGTATGTTTTCTGATAAATTAATTTCTCCAAATATTTTAATAATACTATCATTCTTTAATTTTACTCTGTAAAAGCTACTTGTTGTATATGGTTCTTCATCATTTGTATGATTAAAATATGGAGGAAAAATAACTGGATTAGTAATTTTAATGGTTTGAGATTTTCCAGCTGTAGGAAATAATGCAAACAATAATAGTATAAGAATTAATCGATTCATAAAAGAATCTTATTTTTTCTTCGGTGCGATATACGCAATCATTTTTTTGCCTTCTAAGTTTGGCATTGCTTCCAATAAACCGTATTCTTTTAAAGCTTCAGCAAATTGTAGTAATACTAATTCACCACGATCTTTAAATTGTATTGCACGACCTTTGAATTGTACATAGATCTTTACTTTAGAACCTTCTTGCAAAAATTTCTGAGCGTGTTTTTTCTTAAAATCTAAATCATGATCATCCGTATTTGGCGTAAAGCGAATTTCTTTAACTTCCGTTTTTTTCTGCTTTGCCTTAATTTCTTTGTCTTTCTTCTTTTTGTCGTACAAGAATTTGTTGTAGTCAACTAAACGGCAAACTGGCGGCACCGCTTTTGGCGAAATTTCTACTAAGTCAACTTCTTGCTCTTTGGCTAATCGAAGTGCTTCATCAATTGTATAAACGCCTGGCTCAATTTCTTCGCCAACTAGGCGCACTTCTGGCACGCGAATATCTCTGTTTAATCTGTGTTCCGTTTCTCTTTTTTTCGGAATAAATGGTCGTCTTTTAGGTATCAAACTTTTTTAATTATTAATTATAAATTACGATTTATGAATTATTGATTTAACTCTTCTTGCAATATTACAGCAAAATCTTCAATAGTAAAAGCACCAAGGTCACCTTTTCCATGTTTTCTAACAGAAATTTGTTGATTTTCTACTTCTTTCTCACCAATTACTGTCATATAAGGCACTTTCATCACTTCTGCATCGCGAATTTTCTTTCCAATTTTCTCAGCACGTTCATCAACACTAACTCTGAAACCTTTAGTTTGTAATGTTTCTGCAACAGATTTTGCATAGTCTAAAAACTTATCGCTGATAGGCAAAATAGAGATTTGTTTCGGTGCTAACCATAAAGGAAAATTACCTGCACAATGCTCAATCAAAATCGCAAAAAACCGTTCTAAAGAACCAAACGGCGCACGGTGAATCATCACAGGTCGGTGTCTTTCGTTATCAGCGCCAATATATTCTAACTGGAAACGTTCAGGCAAATTATAATCTACTTGTATGGTTCCTAATTGCCAGCTTCTGCCAATTACATCTTTCACCATAAAATCCAGTTTTGGTCCGTAAAATGCAGCTTCACCTAAAACCGTAACAGTTTCTAATCCTTTTTCTTGAGCAGCTTCAACAATAGCTCTTTCTGCCTTTTCCCAGTTTTCGTCAGAGCCAATATACTTGTCTTTATTTTCAGGATCGCGTAATGATATTTGTGCGGTAAAGCTATCAAAACCTAATTTTCTAAAAACCAATTGCACCAGATCAATTACACTTTTGAATTCTTCTTTTACCTGGTCTGCTGTACAAAATAAATGTGCGTCATCTTGTGTAAAGCCACGAACACGTGTCAATCCATGTAATTCGCCGCTTTGTTCGTAGCGGTAAACCGTACCAAATTCTGCTACACGATATGGCAGATCTTTGTATGATTTTGGAACATGCTTGAAAATTTCGCAGTGATGCGGACAATTCATCGGTTTTAAGAAAAACTCTTCGTTTTCTTCAGGTGTTAAAATCGGCTGGAAAGAATCTTTTCCATATTTTTCATAGTGACCAGATGTTACATACAAATCTTTTTTGCCAATATGCGGTGTAACCACTGGTAAATAGCCACGTTTTATTTGTTCTTTTTTTAAGAAATCTGTTAATTGCTCACGAATAAAAGTTCCATTTGGTAACCATAACGGCAAACCGGAACCTACTTTTTGAGAGAACGCAAATAATTCGAGTTGCTGACCTAATTTTCTGTGATCGCGTTTTTCAGCTTCTTCCAATAAACGCAAGTGTTCATCTAATTCCTGTTGATTCGGAAACGATACACCATAAATACGTGTCAGCTGTTTGCGTTTTTCATCGCCGCGCCAATACGCACCAGCCACTTTCATCAATTTTATCGCTTTGATATGACCTGTGTTTGGAATATGCGGTCCGCGACATAGATCGGTAAAATTGCCTTGATTATAAAAAGTAATTTGTCCATCTTCCAAACCTTCCAGTAGTTCCAGTTTATATTCGTCACCTTTTGCTTCGAAATATTTCACCGCATCTGCTTTAGAAATATCCTGTCTTTTGTACTCACTTTTCAAATTCGCCAATTCAGCCATTTTCTTTTCGATCTTTGGCAAATCAGCAAGCGTGATAGAAACATCGCCTGTATCGATATCATAATAAAAACCATTCTCAATTGGCGGTCCAATTCCGAACTTCACACCTTTATATAAAGCTTCCATCGCTTCAGCAAATAAATGCGCAGAAGAGTGCCAAAAAGTAGATTTTCCGTTCGTGTCGTTCCAGGTCAGTAATTTGATGGTAGCATCATTGTTTATTGCGCGCGTAGCGTCCTGCACTTCGCCATTAATTTCTGCTGCCAACACTTTTTTTGGCAAGCTATTGCTCAGTTGACCAGCAATTTCTAAGGCAGTAATACCAGAATTAAATTCTTTTACTGCGCCATCCGGAAAGGTAATTTTAATACTCATAATTTGTGCAAAAATACGGTTTACAAGTTAAAAATTGAAATGTGTGTTTTCAATTAATCGTTATTTATAGTTGAGCCAAAATTGTTTGACGAAAGCCATTTTGTAGATAACAAAAATGAAAAAGCATATTACATTGCACCAATGTAATATTACAAAGGACTAAAAGTATATAACCAAACCCTTATGTTATATATCAAAAGGAAAAAAGCATACAACAAAAGGGCAATGTAATATAACAAATGACTAAAAGCATATAACAAAGGCGCAATGTAATATGACAAAAGGCTTTTGTTATATGACAATGGCGAAAAAGCATATGACAAAAGGGAAATGTTATATAACAAAAGACTTTTGTCATGTGTAAAATGGTATATGTTTACGTTATCAGGTAAAATCCTCTGCTACAATTTTCTCCATCGCACGTTCCGCTAAAGCAGCTATGGTAAGTGCAGGATTGGCACAAGCAGAAAATCCTGGCATCATGGAGCCGTCTAAACAATATAAGTTTTTGTATCCATTTAATCTGCCAAAGTAATCACTGGTAATTCCTAAAACAGCACCACCAAGTGGATGATAAGTAAAATCATCACCAAAACCAGTACCATTAAAATAAAAAAAGCGTTCTAGTGTTCCACCATTTGCTGCATTCAACCTATCAACAAAATTTGCCATAGCTTGTCTTGAAATATCCATTTGTGATTTGTCAAAAAATAATTCTGCATTATCAGTTGTTGGATTGTATTTGAAGTAACCGCGATTTGGATTTTTAGTAATAGCTAAGGTTAATAATTGTCGCAATTCCATACCAATAGGAAAAGGTGCTTGTTCAGCTAATAAAGGTGTAATCGGATTGTTTAAATCTCCATAGGCAGTAACAGGAACAATACATTGCTGTGCACCTGTATTTTCATTAATTGAAGAACGCATTGCCATGATATTGCCATTATTTCCCCAATGTTTTCCAATTTCATCACATAAATTTGGTAAACCACCAGTATATTTTGATTTTAATAGAATATTCATAGTGCCAACAACACCAGCATTAACAAAAAGGTGTGTACAGGTGTAAGTTTTGATTTGTATAGTTTCACCTTGTTCATTAATTTTAAAAACAGTTAATTCATATTTTCCGTTTGGTAATTGTTTAATACTGTCAACCTTATGTAAGGTTTCTATGGTAAGATTTCCAGTTGCTTTTGCAGCTGGAATATAATTTCTATCTAAGCTATTTTTGTAACCATTATTGCTACCATATAATAATTCACCACCAATAGATGATTTTTTTTGAGTTCCATTTAATTCGCCTCTTATAATATTAAAGTCAACACCAGCATTTAACATAACCTTTTCCATTCCTGCTTTTTGGCATTGCTTTAAACCTACTCTAGCAAATTGAAAAACATTTGAATTCAATAAATCATCAGGAACTTGGCCAAAGTTTAGCACACTTTTTACTTTTGGATACCATTTACTAGTCATGTCATTGTAACTCACAAAAGGAAAGTATTCGTCCCAAAGTTCTGGTCTTGCATAAGGTAACATTGCACCGTATACTACAGATCCACCGCCTAAACAAGTGCCTCTATATATTTTCATGTATGACGTTGGAAAATCTACTCGGTCTAATACACCAACATATTTAGGAATATTAAATTGAATGGTAGTTACAGGTGCTTCTGTTCTGTTTTTTAGCCAAAATGATCTGCCGTCTGGACTTAATGTTGATGTAAAAACATTCTTTGTAGAATTTACTTCATACTCTTTACCCATTTCCAGCATTAGTGTTTTAACACCAGCTTGTGTTAATCTTAATGCAGAGACAGATGCGCCAAATCCAGAACCAATTACTATGGCTTCGTTGGTGTTGTCGTTTACCGAGATTGTTTCTTTTTTACAAGCTGCCATAGGTATAGATGCAGCTACGCCAGCCATTGTGGAAAGTTTTACAAACTTTCGTCTTGAAATAGATTTTTTCATTAATAAATTAGGTTAATTGTTTACAGCTAACCAAATATAGTTATTTAATTTAATAAAAAAAAATTCTAAACAGACTTTTTTAATATTTTAATAAATACTATCTTGAATGATTTACATGATATTTGATATTCAAGATTCTTACAAGAAATCTAAATTTCTTTGATTTTAAAGGTGATGAGATATTGCCGTATTGACTATCTTTAAAAGCGTATCATTTTTTACTTATCTTTTATTGCCAATCGAACACCTGTAATATAAGTAATACATGCTGAAATAAGCAAAGCTGTAAAACCAATGTATTGCGCGTTTGTAAGTGGCGCATCATATTTGAACATGATCAAAGAAATGATAACGGTTGGAATTATCCATGCAAGCAAAGGCAAAAGGTATTTAAATTTCATCTGAATATTTTTAGCATTACAAAAGCTAAGCTACTGTAATTATTTTAATATTTCGAATTCTAAAAACTAATAATATGTAAAGGTGTTTTTAATATTCAACGCATCGGTTGTTATGTATTGTGTAGCTACTCGACCAAAATTGTCAAATTCATAAGTATAATTGGTAGTTGAAGTAGTTTCAATAATTGGCACTTGAAATAAATTGGTTGATTTTGTAGTTTCTGATTTTAAAATGTTTTCAGAGCTTTTTCCAAGAAAAGGTCTGCCAAAATTTTCGTTGCCAATAGTATTTGTATTGCTGAAATAAGTATAATTAGTTGTGGAAATGCCATAGCCAATCAAGCCAGAAAAATGCGCTATGCGTTTCGTGAAATTGGTTCCATCGTTAAATAAAGTGTCATTAGTAGCATAATCGGTGATGCTATAAAAATAGGTTTTCAAAAAATCGTTTGGTTCATACGAAAATCGTTCTTCTTCCAAATTAAATGTAAAAGGAGATAATTGCAGCTTTTCTATTTGTAGTTTTTTAGTGTTGAATAGATATTTTGTATTCAAATAAAATGAAGAATCGTCTTTATATGAATATTGAAAAACAGAGTCGCCGACATATTCAAAAGTAGTAAAGGTTGTAAAATTAGAGTTGGTGATTTTTGTGATTCTATTTTCAGAATCGTAGGTGTAGGTTTCGGTATTGTTGTTGTTTTGTGATGAAGTTTTCGTTTTAACCATGTATGAAATCACAGCATCTTTTTGCTTTTTGCAAGAGAAAAAGGTAGTGGAAAAAATCAACAGAAAAACAACGAATTTATTCATCAGACATCAAATATAATACTATTTTTTGTTGATGAATAGCGAATAGATTAGCTTAGCAATTTTTTAAATTACTTAAAAGTAAACATATTATGGAATAAATTTGTAACCAACACCACGAACGGTTTCGATGTGCTGCTTGCCGAGTTTTTTGCGTAATTTTTTGATATGCGTATCAATATTTCTGTCGCCAACTATGATATCGTCGCCCCAAACTTTTAATAAAATATAGCTTCTTTTGAAAACTTTTCCAGGTCTTGAAGTCAGTAAAACAACTAATTGAAACTCTTTTTTAGATAATTTAAGTGCTTCACCTTTTTTGTAAATCATCACTTGTTCTTCGTCGATTTCCAAGTTTCCGAATTTCTTAATTTCTTTTGGCGTTTCTTCGTTTTGATAACATCTGCGCAAAACCGCTTTTACACGATTGGCGATTAATTTAGAACGCGATGTTTTTGGAATAAACTCATCAGCACCTGCATCAAACGCAGCAATTTGCGTAAAATCATCTGCATTGTTAGAAACAAAAATGATTGGTAATTTTGCAAACGCTGCATCAACTCGCAAATCGGTGCAAACATCGATGCCATCTACATCATTTAAATTTACTTCTAAAATTACTAAATCTGGTTTTTCTTTTTTAATCGTAGCAATCAAATCCTTCGATTTGGTGATTTCGGTAAATTTATAAATTTCAGATTTAAATACTTTAATAGTATTGTCGATACTGGTTTTGTCCTTATCGGCAATTAGCAGATGGTATTTTTTATTTTCTGAATTATTTGTTTCCATAAATTCTTTGTCACTGCTAATGTATTCCTTCATTTCAATAGTTTTTTAAAAATTGGACAATCTACATACTAAATTCACACAAAGTACAACAAACAACGCTATTTCTAAAAATGATGAGTTGATTTTTAATAAAAATGGACTTTGGAATGATATTTGTAATATAATTCGTGAAATAAATTTAAACAATGATTCCGATAATTTTATTGTCAATGAATCAATTATTTTAAGCTATTTTAAACTAAATAATACAAATTTTGTTTTATCTTCAAACATCAAATTAAAAAAGAAAAATAAATGAAAAACTTTAATAAAATAACAATGCTTTTTGTATCATTTCTACTCTTAACTGTTAGTTGCAATGCTAAAGTAGAAGCATCAAATTCTGATAATACACCAACAGCTAAATCCATCTATGATTTCACTATGAATGATATCGATGGCAAAGCAACTCCATTAAGTAAATACAAAGGAAAAGTTGTAGTAATTGTAAACACTGCAAGCGAATGTGGTTTAGTTGCACAATTAGGAGAAATTGAAGCATTCAGCAAAAAATATGCAGATAAAGGTGTGGTGGTTTTAGGGTTTCCGGCAAATAATTTTTTAGGACAAGAACCTTTAGAAAATAAAGATATTAAAACATTTTGCTCAAAAAATTATGGTGTAACTTTTCAGTTGTTTGAAAAAATTTCTGTTAAAGGTGGAAACATTGCACCGTTATACAAATATTTAACTGACAAAGAAGAAAATGGCGTAATTGATGCACCAGTAAAATGGAATTACCAAAAATTCATCATAGGAAAAGATGGAAAAGTAGTATCGTCTATTTCACCACGAACTTCTGTAAATGATACTGAATTTTTGCAGAGTATAGATGACTTGTTAAAATAAAAAGCCAGTCAGGACGTAAACATCTGTTTGGGTTTGGATTTATCCAAACCCTTTTTTATTTTTATAAAATATGATTTTAGAAAAATTTATACTGTTTAGAAATAAGCGGTTGCCGAAAACGCATGTGTTTAAAGCTGATTTCGCGTATGATGAACATTTTCATGCATTAAAAATTGATGATGAACATTTTTCTATAAATGCAATTCACTTAAAATCAGAGAAGCCAAAAGGTATTGTTTTTTTTCTGCATGGAACACTCAACCATATACAATATCATATACCTTTGTGCTATGAATTTTTACATAATAATTTCGATGTTTACTTGTTAGATTATCCAACGTATGGAAAAAGTAAAGGAAAAATTAGCGAAACCTATTTATATAAAATTGCACAACATGTATATGATGAATGCATGAAGAACGAGCGTTCAAAGTATGTAAATTACACGAAAAAAATAATTGTTGGAAGATCTTTAGGAACTGCATTGGCTTCAAATTTAGCAACAAAAGCAACGGCTGACGAACTGATTTTAATTACACCATATTACAACATGCCTGATTTAATTGGTCATTTATTAAAAAAGAAAAAACCAGCAAAACTCAAAAATTATTTTCCAAATCATGAGCATGTTCCAAATGTAAAAATTCCAATTACTATTTTTCATGGCACAAAAGATCGGTTGATTCCACATTCAATTGCTGAAAAACTAAAACAGCATCTAAAACCAACAGATTTGTTTGTTACGTTGCCAAATTCTACTCATTTTAATGTGCATCTGCACGATGACTACAAAAAAAAGATAAAAAATATTTTGTCTTAATTTGCTGATTTTCAGTTTATTGTAATTTTATTAAAAATATTTTTCCAAAAATTTATGGAATCTGAGCACTTCATGTATCTAAATAGCAGAAGCATTTGTTTGGAAGTACTTAAATCGCGAAAACAAAAAATGAATGTTTCTAAATAAATTGATTTTTTAAACAAATAAAAAAGTAAAAACATGTCAGCAATCAGAAATCAAGTTCAGTTAATCGGAAACTTAGGACAAAAACCAGAAATCAAAACATTTGGTAAAGACCAAAAAATGGCAACCTTAAACATCGCAACGTCAGATTATTATATCGACAACAAAGGTGAGCGCAAACAAGATACGCAATGGCACAGAGTTGTGGTATTTGGTAAACAGGTAGAAACTATCGAAAAGTATGTAGACAAAGGTATGCAGATTGCCATTTCAGGCAAACTAAAATACAACGAATACAACGATAAAGATGGTAACAAACGTTACTCAACAGATATTGTTGCCAATGACTTTATCTTATTAGAAAAGAAAAACTAATTCGTATTTGTAGTTTAGTTCATTAGTTTGGTTGGATATCGCAATTTGCGATATCCAATTTTTTTTAAACAATTAAATTTTTAAAAATGGATACAATAAAAGAAATTTCAGAAGAAATTGTAATAAATAAAATCTTATTCATAAGAGGCAAAAAAGTAATGTTAGATAAAGATTTAGCCGAAATGTATGGCGTGCTAACTAAGCGATTAAATGAACAAGTGAAACGTAACATAAAACGTTTTCCGTCAGATTTTATGTTTCAACTAACCAAAGAAGAAGCAGAAAATTTGATATCGCAAAATGCGATATCATGCTCAAAAATCAAAACAAAAAACTTGAAGTCGCAAATTGCGACTTCAAGATATGGTGGAACACGAAAGTTGCCTTACGCATTTACAGAACAAGGCGTCGCAATGCTTTCAAGTGTATTAAATAGTGATACAGCAATTGATGTGAATATTAAAATCATCAGAATATTCACTAAAATGCGCGAGTTGCTTTTAGACAATAAAGATATTTTGTTGAAGTTGGAACAATTAGAACGTAAAGTTTCTAAACAAGATAAAAAAGTAAATAAACACGAACGTGAAATGGAAATGATATTTTCTGCAATTAAAGAATTATTAAATCCAACAGCACCTAAAAGAGAACCGATTGGTTTTAAAATTGCTGATTAACCAAAACAAAAAACGTTTTTACATGTTTATTCATTTTCGTACCTTTATAAAATGAATGACATGACATTACAAAACGGTTTAGTTATTGAACCAAACAAAGAATTAGAAAATCATTACACAGATATTTTAAAATTATTAGGTGAAGATCCAACGCGCGAAGGTTTGCTAAAAACACCGGCAAGAGTTGGAAAAGCGCTGCAATTTATTACGCATGGTTATGCATTAGATCCTGTTGAAATTATACGTTCGGCAATGTTTCATGAAGATCATAACCAAATGGTTATTGTAAAAGACATTGAACTGTATTCCATGTGCGAACATCATATGTTGCCGTTTTTTGGTAAAGCGCATGTTGCCTATATACCAAATGGAACAATCACTGGCTTAAGCAAAATTGCTCGTGTGGTTGATGCGTATGCTCGTCGTTTGCAAGTACAAGAACGGTTGACTGTTCAAATTCGTGATTGCATACAAGAAGCGCTAAATCCGCTTGGTGTTGCAGTTGTTATTGAAGCAAAACACATGTGCATGATGATGCGTGGAATTCAGAAACAAAATTCAGTGACGACAACTTCTGCATTTACTGGTGAATTTGAAAAACAAGCAACTCGTTCAGAATTTGTAAAGTTGATTTCTGCGAAATTATCGTAATTCTTCTTATTTACATTAAATCGCAACTTTTTAGACTACTTTCTGGTTCTAGTTTATTATTAAATAACATCAATAACTGTATTTTTTACAGATTCTACTGTATTTTTGATGTGCAATTTATGACACGATTTTGTGTCGTAAATAAAATATTGAACTCATGAAACGTACACATATTATAGCATTGGTTTTTGTAGCAATCCTTATTGGTGTTTTAACTACAATGTTAAGTAAGGGTTTTAGCAGATACGAAAGTTTTGAATCTAAATATGCAAAACAAGGAAAAGAATTTACAGTAGTTGGATACTTGGATAAAGAAAAAGGAATTGATTACAATCCAGAAATTAATCCAAATCAATTTTCAATGCATGTAATTGACGAACGCAAAATTGAAAAATTGGTAATTGTCAATAAAGCAAAACCTCGTGATATTGAAAAATCAGAGAAAGTAGTAGTTACTGGAAAAATGAATGGCGATGTTTTTGAAGCCAACGAAATCTTAATGAAATGTCCTTCCAAATATAAAAATAGAGAACAACAAGCCAATAATGGACAAAGTATTTAATTTGAAAATGCTGACAAAATATAATTTTACGTCTCCAATACCTTATAAAAAATCTTACGACTCACGACTATCTAACTCACTTCTATAATGAACATTCACGCAATCGGACAAAATATGCTTTATGGAAAAGTCGGTCACTTTTTTATAATTCTTGCTTTCGTTACTTCTTTCGCTGCTTGTATTTCTTACTTATTTGCTACACTGAACAGAGAAAAACAAGTACAATCTTTTGCCTGGATAAATTTTGGAAGAAAATTATTTATTCTTCACGCAGTTGCAGTTATTGGTATAGTTGCCATGTTGCTATTGGTTATTCACCAACATTATTTTGAATACAAATATGTTTGGGAACACACATCTCGATCTTTACCAACATATTACCAGTTTTCAGCCATGTGGAGCGGCCAAGAAGGCAGCACACTACTTTGGATGTTTTGGCACGCAGTTTTAGGTGTCGTTTTAATTTTTAAGGCAAGAGAATGGGAAAGTCCAGTACTTACTATTGTTGCATTAGCACAAGTGATGCTCGGTTCAATGCTATTAGGCATTTATATTTTTCATTATAAACTCGGAAGTAGTCCATTCGCACTCATGCGCGACACAATGGATATTCCAGTCTTCAAAATGAATCCAGATTGGGTTGCCGAAGATGGAACTGGTTTAAATCCATCCTTACAAAACTATTGGATGGTGATTCATCCACCAACATTGTTTTTAGGTTTTGCAGCTTGTACTATACCAGCAGCATTTGCCATCGCATCGCTTTGGGTAGGTGAATATAAAACTTGGATAAAAGCAGTATTACCTTGGAGTTTATTTGCGCTAATGATTTTAGGAACTGGCATTTTAATGGGTGGCGCTTGGGCCTACGAAGCGTTAAGTTTTGGTGGTTTCTGGGCTTGGGATCCTGTTGAAAATGCATCGCTTGTGCCGTGGTTATTATTGGCTGCAGCGATACATGTTTTAATGGCGTATAAACATTCTGGTTACTCTTTGCATGCAACGTACATTTTTTTTATTGGTTGTTTTATGTTGATACTATATTCTTCTTTCTTAACGAAAAGCGGAATTTTAGGCGATGCTTCTGTACATTCTTTTACCGATTTAGGTATGAGTGGACAACTAATTGCATGTATAGTAGTTTTTTTAATTCCATCTGTTTTCTTATTAATCTTACGAATTGTACAAAATGAAATTCCATCGAAACCAGAAGAAGAAAAATTGAGTTCAAGAGAATTTTGGTTATTTATCGGCTCGCTTATTTTTGTGTTTTCTGCATTGCATATTATTGTGATGACTTCGTTTCCTGTTATCAATAAAATATTTCATACTAAGTTTGCGCCACCATCAGATATAAAAAGTCATTACAACAACATTCAAATTTGGATGGCTGCATTAATTGCATTGGGTGCAGCATGCACACAATTTTTTAAGTATAAAAATTCGAATGTAAATGTTGTGTTTAAAAGATTAGTAATTGCGTTTGTCGCAGCAATAGTAATTTCTTTAGCATTCATTATTCCTTATAAATTATATCGAGTTGATTATGTTTTATTGATGGTATTTAGCGTATTTGCTATTCTTTCAAACACACAATTTATCTTTCAGGTTTTAAAAGGAAATATAAAAATAAGTGGAGGCTCTATTTCGCACATTGGTTTTGCAGTGATGTTGGTTGGTATTTTAATTTCACAAGGCAAACAAGAAGTGCTATCCATTAATCAATTTGGAATTGATTATGGTAAAGGTTTTACTACAAAAGAAAGCGCAGAAAATGTGTTGTTGTATCAAAACGAACCAACTAATATGTCGAATTATCGCGTTACTTATTTAGGTGATTCGTTTACGACACGCAATATTTATTTCAATGTTCGATATGATGAATTAGATAAAAAAGGAAACATCACCAATACTTTTACGTTGCATCCAAATATTTTGATGAACAGTAAAATGGGAAACAATCCGGTTCCATCAACATTGAAAACCTTGTCGTCTGATTTATATACACACATAACTGCAACACCTTTAAAAGATGATGGCACACCTTCAGATTCAATTGTGCAAGAAACGTACACCGTAAAATTAGGCGACACTATTCCTGCGTCTCGTTGTATTGTCGTTTTAGATGAAATTGATCCAGATGCGCCAATTAAAGATTTTCAAAAACAACCGAAAGATATTGCAATAGGTGCGAAGCTTAAATTTATTTCGTTAGATACTTCATATTATATCGAACCAGTTTATTTAGTGCGCGAAGTAGTGGCAACAAGCGTTCCTGCAAGAGTTGAAAAAAATAATGTAAGTTTTTCAATCATAAAAATTCTTCCAGAAGAAAATAAAATGCAAATATTGGTAGAACAAAAATTGAATAAGTTTATCATTATGAAAGCTATTAAATTTCCATTCATCAATATTTTGTGGCTTGGTTGTTTTATTATGGTTTTTGGAATTTTGTTGAGTATGTTGCGAAGAAAGAAAGAAAACAAAATAGCTGTAAATTCTTAAAACGTTGCAAAGTTCTATCAAAAAAATAAGTTTTATTGGTTCAGGAAATGTTGCAACACATTTAGCCAAAGCTTTTTCTAAAAAAGGAATTACAGTTACGCAAATTTATAGTCAAACCTGCGATAACTCGGAAACATTAGCATGGCAATCCAACTCCAAATATATTTGTGATTTAGAAGAGTTAGACTTAAATGTTGACTTACTTTTTTTTGCAGTAAAAGATGATGTTATTAAAGAGTTAGCATCAAAAATTTTAGAAATAAAGCCAACCATAAAAGTAGTGCATACTTCAGGTTCTGTTGGTTTAGATGTGTTTGGTGATGCGCAGAATTGTGGTATTTTTTATCCATTACAATCGTTTTCCAAAACAAAAAAAATAGCCATTGACGAAGTTCCTTTTTTAATTACATCTAACAATAGTGAACTTAAAAATGAGTTAATTGCATTTGCAAAAATTATCAGTAATAAAGTTTATGAATATACTGACGAACAGCGAAAACACTTACATATTGCTGCTGTCTTTGTCAATAATTTTTCTAATCATTTATTTGCATTAGCACAAGATTATTGCGAAAAACATCAGTTAGATTATCAATTATTAATGCCGTTGATTCATGAAACCATTACTAAAATTGATGCCATTTTGCCAAAAGATGCGCAAACTGGTCCAGCAAAAAGAAACGATATTGAAATCATCGACAAACATCTTTCTATTTTAAAAAATGAAGACGATAAATTATTTGCAATCTATAAAATGCTGACAGACTCAATACTTCAAATGTATAAGTAGATGTTAAACAAACTTACTACTTAATACTTTTCACTTACTACACTTATGAATATTCATCCAAAACATGCATTACAAAAACTTGATTTTCCTTTTATTTTAAAAGAATTAGAAAATCTGTGTGCTGGAACTTTAGGTGAAAATTTAATTTATCAACAAAAATTTATTACGGATGTTGATATCTTAAAAAATGAGATTCATTTTGTAAATGAAAGTAAAGAAATTATTGAGAATGATGCTCAATTACCACAGTTCGGTTTTAATGAATTGCCATTTTTAAATAAACTCAAAATCGATAATTATTATTTGACCGAAAAAGAATTGGTAGAATTATATTATGCATTAACTGCAGTTGCTGAAGTGTTTCGTTTTTTTACACCAAAAGCACGTCAACAATTATATCCATTTTTATCAGAAAAGATTTCAAATTATAATTTAGAATTAGGATTGATTCAATCGATTTCAAAAATTATTGATGTAGAAAAAGAAATGGTGAAAGAAAATGCAACACCAACTTTATCTAAAATTAGAAAAGAAATCCATCAAAAAATCCAGGAAATAAATTCAGTTTTCCGAAGTGTGGTTAACAAACACAAGCAATCCAATTTTTTAATGGATATCGAAGAAACCATTCGAGATGGACGACGTGTGTTAGCAGTAAAAGCAGAGTATAAACGTAGCATTAAAGGAATGATTGTAGATGAAAGTGAAAACGGAAATATCACTTTTATTGAACCAAACGAAACCGTATTTTTAAATAATGAATTAGTAGAATTATATTTAGAAGAACGCAAAGAAATTCATAAAATATTAATTGAGTTAACTGCAAAAATTCAACCGCAAAAAGATAATATCGATGACCTGCAATTGCTGATGAGTCAATTAGATGTTATTCGTGCAAAAGCATATTTTGCTATTAATTATAAATGTTCGATGCCGGAAATTTCTTCCGAACCAAAAATTTATTTGCGTGAATTTGTGCATCCAATTTTATTGCATCATCATAAAAAGCAAAATAAACCAATCATTGATAATACAATTTTATTAGATGAAAATGATAGAGTAGTGGTTATTTCCGGTCCAAACGCAGGTGGCAAATCTATTGTTTTAAAATCTGTAGGATTGATACAATTGATGTTTCAATTTGGCATGTTAATTCCTGCAAAAGCAAATTCTACAATGTCGGTTTTTGAAAATTTATTTGTTGATATTGGTGACGAACAATCTATCGAAAATGATTTGAGCACGTACAGTTCGCATTTGTCAAATATGAACTATTTTTTGCAATACGCAAATACGAAAACATTAGTATTAATTGATGAAATGGGAATGGGTACCGATCCTGCTTTAGGTGGTGCAATGGCTGAATCTATTTTAGAGAATTTGCATCAGAAGAAAATAACAGGTGTCATTACAACGCATTTCAATAACTTAAAAATTTATGCTGCACAAACAGAAAATATGCAAAGTGCTGCGATGGCTTTTGATACAAAAAATTTAAAACCATTGTATCAATTGCAAGTTGGTCAACCAGGAAGTTCGTTTACTTTTGAGATTGCAAAAAAATCTGGTTTGTCAGAAAATATCATTAAAAATGCTATCAACAAAACAGGCGAAAATAAAAAAGCATTAGAAGATGTGTTAGGTGATATCCAAGCAGAAAAACAATTTATAAAAGGCATTCGTAAAAATGTGCAAGTCAAAGAAACACAGCTACAGGAATTGACGACAAGTTATCAGCAATTAAATAAAGAATTAGAAAAAGAAAAGAAGCGTTTACTAAAGCAATACGAAGCGCGTTTGCTCGACAGATTTAATGACGAAAGCCGCAATCTGGAAAATGAAATGCGTATTTGGAAAGAAGCCAAAAACAATAAAGAAAAATTTTTAGAAGTACGAAATTACATCGATGATAACCGTGCACAAATAGAAAAAAAATTAGACGATGTTTTGGTAAATAACGACACAAAAAATTTACATGAATTAAAAATTGGCTCTAAAGTAAAATTAGAAGAAGGCACAGAAATAGGTGAAATCATTGATATAAAAAACAATACAGCAACGGTAACTTTTGGAAGCATGCAAACTAAAGTAAAATTGAATAGCTTAATTTTAGCAAATGAAAAAACTAAAACTGTTTCAAAACAAAATCAGTATTCATCCAAAATAATTTTGGAAAAAGCTGAGTTTGATTATAATTTAGATTTGCGTGGTTTAATGAAAGATGAAGCCATAATTGCACTTGATAATTTCATGGATAAAGTGATTATGTATGGAATGCATAAAATTAAAATCCTGCATGGACGTGGAACCGGTGCCATCAAGCAAGTGGTGCAAAATTACCTGAAAAACTATCCGCATGTAAAGGAATACAAATTCGAAAGCGATCAGTTTGGTGGTGATGGTGTTACATTGGTTGAAATGAAATAGTTGTATCTATTTATGTAGATTTATTCTGTTTTTAATTAAGAGTTATAAAATAGCTTTACTTTTTAGTTAATAATAATTCGTTTTTCTCTTTTTTTTATAAAATTCTCAAAAAATATTCTTATAATGTATTGCGATAATTGAAACACACGAATGATTTTTGATAAATACAATACAAGAAATGGTTTTTGGGACGAAATGAGTTTTGCGGATGGCAACATTCGTTCGCACTATCAATCTATTTTCAAGCAACTCAATACCATCAATCTTGATATTTTAAACAAGAAAGAAGAGATTGCGAAAAAAATGTTCATGAATCAAGGAATCACGTTCACTGTGTATTCTGAAAATGAAGAAGGCATCGAGCGTATTTTTCCATTCGACATTATTCCAAGAATTATTACTGCCAACGATTGGGATTTTCTGGAAAAAGGAATTGCTCAGCGTTTAAAAGCACTCAATCTTTTTTTAAAAGATATTTACAACGAACAGCACATTATTAAAGATGGAAAAATTCCAGCAAGTTTAATCGTCTCGTGTCCACATTATAATCGTGAAGTTTTCGGTATTCAAGTGCCTTATGATATTTATGTACACATTGCTGGAATTGATTTAGTACGCGATTCTGATGGAACGTATTATGTTTTGGAAGATAATTTGCGAACACCTTCAGGCGTATCCTACATGTTGGAAAATCGTGATGTTACCAAACGTATTTTTCCAGAATTGATGAATGAATATAATGTTCGCAAGGTTTCTGATTATCCGATTTTACTACATAATATCTTAGTGCAATTGGCACCAAAACAAATTCAAAATCCAAACATTGTTTTGTTGACACCAGGCATGTATAATTCCGCGTATTACGAACATACTTTTTTAGCGCGTTATATGGGTATTGAGTTGGTTGAAGGAAGAGATTTATTGGTGGATAATCATAAAGTGTTCATGAAAACTACGCGTGGTTTAAAACAAGTAGATGTTATTTATCGTCGTGTGGATGATGAGTTTTTGGATCCGTTGGTCTTTCGTCCTGATAGTTTATTAGGTGTGCCTGGTTTGGTGTCTGCTTATCGCAAAGGAAATGTTGCTATTGTAAACGCAATGGGAAATGGTGTTGCTGATGATAAAGCAATTTATACTTACGTTCCGGACATGATAAAATATTATTTGAATGAAGAACCGTTGCTCAAAAATGTTCCGACGTATAGAATGGAAATTCCTGAAGAACGTGATTATACGTTTTTGAATATGCATAAAATGGTCATCAAAAAAACCAATGAATCTGGTGGCTATGGCATGTTAATGGGTGAAAGTGCAAGTGATGAAGAAATTACAAAATTCAAAGAAGCTATTTTGAAAGAACCGCGTTCATACATCGCGCAGCCAACTATTAAAATTTCAACTGTTCCTTGTTATCTAGAAGGAAAATTAGTGCCAAGACATATTGATTTCAGACCTTATGCATTGTGTGGACCTGATGGAATTAAATTAGTTGCTGGTGGTTTAACAAGAGTAGCGTTGAAAGAAAATTCTTTGGTCGTAAATTCATCGCAAGGTGGTGGCAGCAAAGATACTTGGATAATTGATTAAAGTGAAAGTGAGAATGAAAATGAAAAAAATAACCTATAACAAATAACAAACAACCTATAACATAAATGCTTAGCAGAATTGCAGAATCATTATTTTGGATGAACCGTTACGTTGAACGTGCTGAAGGTATGTTGCGAATGCTGAAAATTAATTACGTAACTTCTTTAGATAAAAATGAAAAAGAAAATTATAACTGGACACCTGTTTTACAAATATTTACATCTTTAGATGATCATGAAATTGATAAAATAAAAGATAACTCACAAGCTGCATTGCGTTATATTATCACGGATAAAACCAATACAAATTCAATTAGAAGTATTATTACAAAAGCACGTGAAAACGCACGTGGTGTGCAAGATCATATTACAAAAGAAGTTTGGGAAAGTATTAATCGTTACTATCAAAAAATAAATAGCAAACGCATCGAAGAATTAATTGATTCAGGTGAGCAACTGTATGCAATTTCTTCTTTGATTGATGAAAGTCTATATTTTTATGGCGTTGCCGAAGTTACCATGCCGCGCGGCGAAGGCTGGAATTTCATGAACATGGGAAAATTCATTGAGCGCGCGATTCAAACTGCAGATATTTTAGACATAAAATTTAATGACATCGAATACAACATCAATAATCCAATGGATATTCCTTACTGGAAAAATTTATTGCTTTCTGTTTCCGGTTACGAATATTATATGAAAACGTATCACACAGGTTTGCAAACGCAAAATGTGTTGGATATGATCATCATGAACACCGATTTTCCACGGTCTATTTTATATTCAACTAAAAAAATAAGTCATATTATGGAAAAGATTACGATTGAAAAATCAGAGGCAGATTCGCTGTTAGAGAAAACAATAGGACGTTTGCGCAGTAGAATAGAATATTCAGACTTACAGTCTATTTCTGAAATTGGCTTGCATAAATTTTTAGAAGAAATTATGGATGATGTTTTTAACTTCAGTAATAAATTAAGTAAAGTTTATTTTGCATATCATTGAAAAATTATGATTTCAGGTGTATGAATACAGATTTAATTATCTAAATTTCCAAAATCTCAAATCTCAAATCTGTAATCTTAAATCAAAATGCCTGTTTTCAAAATACAACACATCACTAAATACAAATACGATCGACCTGTTAGGGAAAGTGCGAATCAGATAAAAATATTTCCATTTGCCAAAGTTGGACAAGAGATTTTAAGTCATGAATTAGTAATAACTGACGAGCCCAATATCAACAAATTTCAGGATTACTGGAATAATACCGTTGGTTTTTTTACTGTGTCAAAACCGCACGAAGAACTAGTGATTGATAGTAGGTTGATTGCTAAAACTAGTTTTCAATTCATTGATGAATCTCTTTCAACAAAAAATGATTGGGAAATTTTGAAGCAAGAAATTGCAAAAAATATCATTTTTCTCGATTTAGCACAAATTGAAAAAATTAAAACACAAGAAAAAATCCAACTAATATTAGATCATATTTATGAACAAAATGATTCACCTTTAGAGTCTACAAAAAAATGCTCTAAATATATTTTTGACAATTTTAAATACATAAAAGGTATCACCACAGTAGAAACAACTATTGACCAAATACTAGAATTTCGTTCTGGTGTATGTCAGGATTTTGCACATGTTTTGTCTCAATTATTACGAACTATTGGCATTCCAAGTCGTTATAGTAGTGGTTATATTTGTCCAAATAAAAATGGAATGCGTGGAGAAGGTGCAACACACGCTTGGGTCGAAGCATATATTCCAAATCTTGGTTGGATTGGCATTGATCCTACAAATAATTGTTTTGCAAACGAACATCATATACAATTAGCTGTTGGCCGTGATTTTAAAGATTGTACATCAGTAAAAGGAACTTTTAAAGGTCCAGCCAATCAAGAACTAATGGTGTATGTTTCTGTAGGATATGAAGATGGAACTATTTTTGAAGATGAAAATGAAGTTCAAATGTACACTGAAGATAAAGATACAGTTCCAGTCATACATGTTCAACAGCAGCAACAATAATTATAACAATAACCAACTATTTTCAAAAGTTGCCAAATTCAACATAAAATTCTATATTTATAGTAAATCTCTTTCTGTATGACAAAGCATTTTACTTTGCTATTGCTATTTATTGCAACTATTTTTACTAGTTTTTCTAAAGATAATTTTGAAATTTCACCAATCGACCTTTCTTCCTTAAATAATACAACAGCCAGAGTCGATGTTTCTGGTTTTAGATACGATAATACTGATTACTTAGTGATTCAGCCAAAATCAAATTCAGAAAATTATCTTGTTGCTAATAATATTAACGTAGAATCTTATTTAGGTGATGGTTTTTATTTGATATCAACCAAAGCAATTGCAACAGTTTCATTACTACAAAAAATTCAAACAAATCAACTTGGATTTTTAAAATCAGAAGATAAAATTTATGAAAGTTTAAAAAATACAAACATACAGTCAAATCCAATTACAGTTTTATTTGCTAGTTCTATAAATGAAGAAACTATTTTGGAAGTTGCTCAAACTATTGGTTTTTCTATTTCTAAAATAGATAATGTAAATCATCATTTTACGACGATGGTAAATAAATCACAAATTGAGAAAATCTCTAAACTTCCATTTGTTTACTTCATCTCCAATTATTATGAACGTAAGAATCCATTAATTCAAGAATCTAATTTTTTGACTAATGTGAACGAAGTAGAAAATATATCACCAAATGGATACAATTTAAAAGGTGAAGGTATTTCTGTTGGTATTTGGGACGAAGGCACTGTTGGTTCGCATATTGATTTGCCAGCTAGCAGTAATATTATTATAGACAAAGAATTAAATTATCCTGCTGCTGTGGCACATCCAACTTATGTTGGCGGTTGCATTGCTGGTAAAGGAAATTCTTTTTCTTCTATAAGAGGTTTATCGCCTAAATCTGTCTTATATTATTACGATGTTCTAAATGATATTGTTGATGAAGTTGCTCAGTCTAAAACATTATACAATATTGATATTAACAACCATTCCTACAATTTTGCGCCAACTACTTGTCTTGAATCTGGATTATATATTCCTGAAGCATCTGATTTGGATAAAGTTGCTTACAATAATCCTACAATACTGCCTGTAATTGCTGTGGGTAACACAGCGTCTAATTGCGCGGCATCAGATACATTTAGTTCTGTAGATATTGGTTTTCAAGGATGCAAAAATGCAATAACTGTTGGATGGCTTTTTACAGACAGAACCATTGTTGGAAATAGTGGAAGAGGTCCAACTGCTGATGGTCGTTTAAAACCAGAATTGGTTTCAAAAGGATTTGGTGTTTTTACAACAGGTCCAAATGATAATTTTGGCGCAGTATATGGTTCTTCTTTTGCAGCACCTCAAATTGCAGCAATTGCTGCACTGATTCATCAAAAATATAAGCAACAATTTGGCGTAGTTCCAAATGCTTCTTTAGTTAAAGCAGTGTTATTTAATACCGCTCACGATTTAGGTAATATTGGTCCAGATTACAAATTTGGATATGGTATTCCAAACGCAAATAAATCTGTTTTTTCTATTGCTAATAATCAGTTTTTTGAAGATAATGTAACAGCAAATCAGTTTAAAGTACATACGATTTCTGTTCCAGCAGGTTTGTATAAATTAAATGTTACACTTTGTTGGACAGATAAAGAAGGTAGTCCGATAGCTTCAAAATCAATTGTAAATAATTTAGACTTAAAAATTGTTACACCAACTGGAGATACTATTTTACCATGGAAATTAAATCCGAGTTCATATAAAACTGCTGCTGTAAAAGGAATTGATAACTTAAATACGAATGAACAAGTTACTATTGATAATCCTGTGGATGGCTCTTATAAAATTGTTGTAAAAGGAACAAGTGTACCTTTTGGACCACAAAATTACGCTGCTACTTATTTTTTACAAAAAAGAGAAATTGAGTTGACACATCCGAACGGTGGTGAAATCTTAGATGCAGGAACAGGATATGCAATGAGATGGAATGCAAATGGCTTCGATTCTTTGGCTAAAATTGAACTATCAACTGATAATGGTGCTACTTGGAGCACATTAATTACAAATTACAATGTACAGAAAGAATCATATAACTTTACTACGCCTTTAGTATCAAGCAACCAATGTTTAGTAAAAATTTCATCAGGTTTAAATGAAGTTATATCAAAACAAAATTTCACAATTGGTCGTCAAGCAAATTATGGAACTATAAACGCAACTGTTTGTGATAGAAAAGCCACCATTTCTTGGGCAACTGTAACTGGTGCATCTTCATACAAAGTTTATTTGTTTTTGAATAATGATTGGAGTTTAGTAGGACAAACATCTGGAACAAATTTTACTATCAATAATCTTATTAACGGAAAAAAATATTATTATGCTATTTCTGTAATATTTAATGGTGTTGAAAGTAATCATAGTTTGTCAAAAACATTTATAACCACACCTACTGCTTGTACTACAACAAATGATGTTGGTGTTTATTATATGCTAAAACAAACTGGTGGTCGTAAATTTACATCAACTACATTTGCTGGTAACGAACGTCTATCTTTTATTATAAAAAATTACGGAACTACTACTCAAAACTCAATACCTGTTTCTTATTCATTAAATGGTGGACCCGTTAAAAACATGACATTAACTGATGTGGTCACTACGAATGATACATCTATTGCTAGATACACAGCAACGGAAGATATGGGTGCCGTAGGTAACTATAATATTGTAGCATGGACATCTTTACCAGGCGATAATAATAGTAATAACGATACTTTAAAATATACAATTCGACATCTTGCAAACAGTAAAATTATCTTGCCAACTTCAGAGTCTTTTGAAAATTCGAATGAAGAGTTAACCAATTATACGTTTGGTATAAATGGATTTGACTATGCAGATTTTAACCCAGAATTTGGTGGAAGATTCAGAACTAATGAAGGTAGAGCTTATGCTAATTCTGGAAATAGAGCCATCACGTTAGATAACTTCAATAATTCAGGTGCTGCTAAAAACAATGAATTGACTTTTACTTACAATCTTAGTGGTTATGTAGATTCTGCTGTTTATCTAGATTTTAGTTTTTTATTTAGAGGTGAAACAGATGGTAACGATAAAATTTTTGCACGTGGTGCTGAAAATAGAAACTGGATAGAAATTTATGACTTGTTTGCAAATCGAGCTGACGCATTTGGAAATTATAAAAATGTAAAATCAATCAATTTATACAGAAAATTAAAAATTGAAAATAACCAAGCATTTTCAACATCGACTCAAATTAAAATAGTACAAAACGGAAACAAATCTGCTACTACACTCTATACAGATGGTGGTTATTCTTTCGATGATTTTAAATTGTATAATGCTGGTGTAGATGTTTCCTTGTTTGATGCACAAATAAAAAAAGTTATTTGTAACAAGAATTTTATCTCAACACCAATTTCAATCTCTGGAATTAATCATTCATCACAGATAATAAATTCATTACAAGTAACGTATCAAATTAATAACAACACACCTGTTACAGAAACAATTACGAATAGTATCAATCCATTGGATACTTTTACTTATACATTTCTTTCAAAATTTAATCAAACAACACCAGGAAAATATAACGTAAAAGTTTGGGTATCCAATGTTGGTGATAATTACAGAGGAAATGATTCTGTTGTCAATATTCCAGTTATTGTAATGCCAACTATTGATTCATTTCCTTATTATAATGATTTTGAAACCAACAACGGAAATATCTTTACTGATGGTGTAAATAACTCATGGATATTAGGAACACCAACAAAATATAATATAAACAATGCTGCACAAGAAAATAAAGCATGGACAACTGGTTTAAATAAAGGATATAACTTTAATGAAAATTCATATCTATATCTAGGTTGTTTGGATTTAACAAGTTGCACAAAAGATCCATTATTGTCTTTCCATTTTATCTCTGTAATGCAACAAGAATCTGATTCAGCATACATTGAATACAGTACTAATGGCACTCAATGGAATAGATTAGGTTGTTATAATTGTGGCTTAAATTGGTACAATGGTTATAACGCAAAACCATATTGGGATCGAATCGTATTTCCATGGCAAACTGCACACATTAAAATTCCTTTGGCAAACCTTTCAGACAGTTCTGGTTTTATTTTTAGATTACATTTGCTTACTGATGAATATATTATTTCAGAAGGTTTAGCTATTGATGATATTCATATTTTAAAAGAATATGATGATATAGCAAGTACAGATTCAACGTATATTACTCAACCTTCAACTGCAAATGGTTGGATAAAATTTTATAGAAATGGAAAATTAGCGGCAGAATTATTTGACGATAATAAAAATTTAGGAAATGTTATCGTTGGATTTGAAGCAAACACTTTAAAACATAAAACTTTTAAAAGTAAAAATATACTTCCAAGAAATTGGGTAATTAAACTACAAAATGCTCGCTTAGGCAACTATAAAGTCAGACTTTATTTATCTAATGTAGAATATACTAATTATGTCTTGGCTGAAGATTCAATAAATAGAATGGGTGACATCGGCATGTTACGATATATTGGACTCAATACCAATTTAGATATTATTGACAATCATGTAAAATCATTTTATAAATATTATACTCCTGAAGAAATTCAGTTTTATCCATACAATGGTGGTTATTATGTTGAATTTTCTACAGATACATTAGGTGAGTTTTATTTAATCAGTACAAAAAATGACGCAGATGCAGTACAAAGTATTAATCTAACTGATTTTACTGCAGTTGCTTTAGATAATGACGTTTACTTAGAATGGATAACTACACAAGAAATAAACAGTAAAGAATTTGTGATTCAATATTCTTTTGATGCACAAACATTCATAGATGTTGATACGGTTCCTGCAGGTGTTTTTTCTGATCATCTTACCAATTATAATTTCTTACATCTATTAAATGCAAATGGTGGTATCTTTTACTACAGAATAAAAATTGTAGACAATACTAATAAATTTACATATACTCAAATTGATTCAGTTTATTTTGCACCGCGTGTTGGTGTTAAAGAAAATACGACTCAGTTAAAAGCATACATATCTACGAATGATATAATGGTAGAGTTCAAAAATAAAACACAACTTAATTCAAAAGTCAATATTTACAATGCTGAAGGTCGTTTAATATTTAGTAAAAAAATGATATTCAATAACGGTGTAAATGCTCTTGGCGTACCAGATTTTTCTGCTTGGAGCAATGGCACGTATTTCATGCAGATACAATCAGAATCTGAAAATTATTATTCTAAATTGCTGAAACTATAAATGAGCGTGCTTAAAATAGTTGCTACTAATGACGGCAGTGCTTCTGTATTTTCTGAAAAATTTAATCAACAGTATCATTCACTACATGGTGCCATTCAAGAATCAATGCATGTTTTTATCAATGCAGGTTTGCATTTTAAAATTAAATCGTTGAACGAAATTTCAATTCTCGAAATTGGATTTGGTACTGGTTTAAATGGATTGCTTACATTAAATGAAGCAATAAAATCTAATACAAAAATAAATTTTACTACTATTGAAAAATATCCGTTAGATAATGATATTATTGAGCGTTTGAATTATGGATTTATAATTTCGATGGATAATTCTTCTGCTTTATTAAATCAAATGCATGCGTGCGAATGGAATAGTTTAACTTTGATTTCAAATGAATTTTATTTAAAAAAAGTAAAACTGGATTTTGAAAATATTGATTTTATCAACGAATTTGATATCATCTATTTTGATGCATTTGCACCAAATGCTCAACCAGAATTATGGACAATTTCTATGTTTGAAAAAATGTACAATGCATTAAAAACTAATGGTATTTTAGTAACGTATTGCGCCAAAGGTGAAGTGAAAAGAAATTTAAAAGTAGCAGGTTTTCAGATTGAATCACTACCTGGGCCAGTTGGAAAACGCGAAATGACAAGAGCAATTAAAAAATAAAGATGTACGATTTTATTATTGTTGGACAAGGAATTGCTGGAACGTTACTCTCAGAAGAATTATTAGCGAACAATCAATCTGTGTTGATTATTGATAATTACCATGCTAATAGTTCTTCAAATATTGCAACAGGAATTGTAAATCCAATAACAGGAAGAAAATTGGTTAAATCATTTATGATTGACGAATTATTGCCAATTTGTGACGAAGTGTATTCAACAGTAGAAAAAAAATTCAACAAAAAAATTATTTATCATCAATCAATTTGCAAACTATTTTCTTCACAAGAAGATATTGAAATTTGGAATAAGCGTAAACTTGATGCTGAATATGCTGAATACATGGATTTTTTAACCAGTTAACGGAAGTCTGGAGAAATGATTGCGTAGGCAACTATTTTTCCTTTTTATCAAATACTTGAAGTAATTCGAGTATTTGTAGAAATTATTCGTTCAAAAATAAAATATAAAAAACGTGATTTGAATTTGAAAATGGCTTCAAACAAAAATTTC
>CALLKF010000069.1 GCA_938008535.1 uncultured Saprospirales bacterium
GCAATTGAAATTTTTGGTATTCTGGTTTTAAATTATGCTTATTGTCCATAATTTCTTCAATCATTTCTAATGGAAATTTGTAAACCATATCACTGTTTCCTTTTTTAAATTCCAGCAATTCATTTTTCTTTTCTTTGATGTATGAAACACGAATCGCATCTAAATAAGGTAACTTATTTCCGAACTCATCTTTTTTCCAATAATTTGGATTTCGAGCTAAAAATGAAATCTGATTATCTTGATTGATTTTTAAGTAAAAAGGTCCAGTTCCAACGCAATGTTCGCGCATATCAGCACCATATTTTTCAAATGCTTCGCGTGGATAAATCTTGCCAAAAATGAGTGCCAATCGTGCTAAGAAAACAGCATAAGGTTTTTCCAATTCAACTTCAACTGTTGAATCATTTAACACACGAACTCCAGAAACACCAGTAGCTGGAATTATATTTTTGGATGTTAATGAATCATATTCACTAGCACCTTTTACTACATCTTTAAATATCCAAAAACCTTGATTATCTGCTGGATTGTGGTAGCATAATCTATCGAAACAAAATTTTACATCTTGTGCCTTTAATTCTCTTCCTTTTCCATTTGGAAAGCAAGCATCATCGTGATAAAAGACACCTTTTCGTAAATAAAAAGTATAGATTTTTTTTGATTCGTCAATTGTCCAGCGTTCTGCCAATGCAGGAATTACGGCTAACGTACTGTCATCAAAAGTTACTAATCCTTCATAAATTTGTTCCAATAAACGATGTGCTGTAACTTCTGTAATATTTAATGGATACAGTGATTTAAAATATTCTTCTTCATTATAACGAAACGTGCCGCCATAATATTTTCCGCCTTTTGCCGGTCGCAATTTAAATTCGCGCTCTTTTTGGCTGTCACACGACAATATAAAAATTGAAATAAAAAAGAGAATAATCAATCGATGCATATCTGTAATTTGATGTGCTAAAATACAAATTATTTATTGGATGATTTTGTAAAATAAATTTGGTGAAAATGAAATTGAAAAGCTGTTTTGTATTATCTTCGAATAGAAATTACGCTAATAAATTTATACACATGAAATCAATCATATTCGCAGGCATTTTATTTATAGGATTTTCTGCATTTTCAAAACCAAAAATGGTGCATTCTGTTGCTGATTTTGAAAAGTTATACAACGACAAAACGTATCCGTTTAATAAATTATCAGATTCGACATTTCAGCGATTGAAATCCACTATACAATTTGACGAAGTTGGAAATTTTAGAGGTTTTAATTACATAAGTGGTTTATGGAAAGAGTTGACATATGAAGAATATTTAGTGTTTAATCAACTAATTATTGGAATAAAAGAAAAGCCAACTGATGAAGCAAAAGCTGATTATGACGCGCGTAGAAATCGCTAATGAAATGTGCAATTAAAATAACCACTTAAGGCACAGAAGTAACTGAGTTATTGTAAAAGATTTCAAAAAATACTGTAATTAGAAAGCTAAGTTTTCTTCCTAAGTTTCGGAACTATCTTAGATAATTTCCTTTAAATTATTCTTTGTTCCGAAGCTTCGGAACTTAAGTTCCTTAAGTGGTTAAATTTTTTTATTTTTTGAAAATCAAATTTCGATTCCAGCGTATTCGTCCAATACTTCATCTAAAATTGAGAAAATCTCGTCTATATCATTTGTCATCACCAAACGAGTTCTATAAGGTTTTATATTTGGCAAACCTTTTAAATAATTAGAATAATGTGGTCGCATTTCCAATACTCCAAGTATTTCGCCTTTCCATTCAATTGATTTTTGTAAATGTGTTTTTACAATTTCAATTTTTTCTTCAATCGGTGGATCGGCAATAATTTCACCATTAAAAATAAATGCTTTTACTTGATTAAAAATCCAAGGTGAACCAATCGCAGCGCGACCAATCATAATACCATCCACACCATATTTATTTTTATAAGCTAATGCTTTTTGTGGCGAATCAATATCACCATTTCCAAAAATCGGAATTTGCATTCTTGGATTATTTTTCACAGCAGCAATCAGCGTCCAATCGGCTTCACCTTTATACATTTGTTTGCGCGTCCGTCCGTGAATACTGAGTGCTTTGATGCCAATGTCTTGTAATCGTTCTGCAACTTCTACAATATTTTTGGTTTCTTCGTCCCAACCTAAACGTGTTTTTACCGTTACCGGTAAATTCGTTGCTTTCACCACTTGTTGCGTCAATCGTACCATTTTCGGAATATCTTGTAAGATGCCTGCACCAGCCATTTTGCAAACCACTTTATTTACCGGACAACCATAATTGATATCAATTAAATTCGGTTTTGCTTGTTCTACAATTTGCGCAGATTGCACCATCGCATCTTCTTCGCCACCAAAAATCTGAATACCAATTGGCTGTTCATAATCGTAAATATCGAGTTTTTGCATGCTTTTGTGCGCATGACGAATTAATCCTTCAGACGAAATGAATTCAGTGTACATTAAATCTGCACCGTATTTTTTACACACATAACGAAATGGTGGATCGCTCACGTCTTCCATTGGCGCAAGTAATAACGGAAATTCTCCTAATTCTATGTTGGCTATTTTTACCATGTTGAAGTTATCTGATATATGGTATCTGTTATACGTTTAATTTATTACAAAAACTTATAACCAATAACTTATAACTAATCACTATTTTTACCACAAAGATACGACTTATGCCAGAAAATATATTGGATAACAACTTTAATAAACAGATAACAGAAATGTATGGCATCAATAAATATGGCTATTTCTCACAGTTTTTGGCTTGGCTTGGTGTGTTTTCTGCTTGTTTTTTGATTGCACAATTATTGAGTGGCTTGTTTATTGTGATTTGTTATGGTTCCAATATTTCTGATTTAACAAACATTGTAAAAGGAAATGGTAATTTAAATGGTTTGCGATTTGCACAAATGATTGCTACATTTTTTGGCTTTTTAGTGCCTGCTTTAGTTTTTAGTAAGTTGAAAGAAAAACCGATTTTATCTTATTCCAATGCAAACAATTTCTTTCCAATTATTGGTATTTTATTGATTCCATTTATACTTTATACTTTTTATCCAATCATTAATTTATCATTTTTTGTCAATAAAATTTCACCTTGGAATAATTGGATGAGTGGTTCGCAAGAAGAATATAAAATTGTGGTTGAAGGATTGTTGAAAGACAAAAGTGTTTTTGTTTTTTTACTTAATTTAATTACGATTGCTATTTTGCCAGCTATTTGTGAAGAATGGATTTTCAGAGGAACATTACAAAAATTCTTTGCTGAAAAAATGAATATTCATTTAGCAATATTTTTTGCTTCTGTAGTTTTTAGCTTAATTCATTTTGAGTTTTCTGGATTTTTACCACGCATCATTTTAGGCATGTTGCTTGGTTATGTATTTTACATTTCAGGAAGTTTGTGGGCAAGTATTTTTTTGCATGCAGTAAACAATGGCGCGCAAGTAATACTGATGTATTGCAACAATACTGGAATTTATAAATCAGATGTTGACAATCCAGAAATGCCAAAAAATTGGGAATTAGTAATTTATACGCTTGTTTTTTATGCATTGATGTGCGCTTTCTATTATTTCTGTAAGCAAAAAAAAAGAGTAACTTTGTAAAATTTTAATTAGTGAATTTTACAATTCTTAATTCTCAAATTCTACCATTAGATAATGAACGATATACTTTTACGCGCAACAACTGGTTTCTTTTTCCTAATAGTGATGATTGGTGGCGTGGTGTTGCACGAATATTCTTACTTAATTCTGTTTTCGTTATTAGTGGTGTTGTGTATCAGTGAGTATCACGCTATCATTCATGATTTATTGACTTCTACAGAAAAATGGAAAACAACGTATAAAATCATCAACACCGTTTTTAGTGTTATTATTTTTGGTATTGTTTTTTTAGTTGCCAAACAAAGTATTCCATTAATTTCATTATCGTTGTTGTGTGGTTTTCCATTAACGTGGTTAGTTATAGAAATGTACACCAAAAGCGAACGACCATTTTATAATGTTTGTTTAAATTCGATGGCAATTTTTTACTTAGCCATTCCATTGTCATCCGCGAGTTTGTTGGCTTTCCATGCAGGTGAATACAGTTGGCATTATTTATTAGCCATCATGATTTTTGCGTGGAGCAATGATTCGTTTGCTTATTTGTTTGGTCGGTTTTTTGGTAAACACAAATTATTTGAACGTATTTCACCAAAGAAAACTTGGGAAGGTTTTTTTGGTGGTATGTTAGGTGCGGCTGGTTTTGCATATATTATTTGGTTGCTGTTTCCACGTTGGACAGGTCATTCAGTAACGCTTACAACTTACATTATTTTAGCTGTCATTACTACAATAACCAGTACTTACGGTGATTTAGCCGAAAGCATGATAAAACGCAACTTGCAAATTAAAGATACTGGAAATGTATTGCCTGGTCACGGTGGTTTTTTAGATAGATTTGATGGCTTAATTTTTTCATTGCCTGCTTGTACGTTGTATTTAACTTTTTTTATAAAATAAAAAAACCGACACTTGCGCATCGGTTAAAAAAAACTTTAGAGTCGTCCACTACTACGATTATATTTTTACACTACTACTTTATTTGTCATCATTTTTCTTAAGTTCAACAAAGCATAACGCATTCTACCAAGTGCAGTATTCATGTTGGTACCAGTCATTTCTGCAATTTCTTTAAAACTCATTTCTGCGTAATGGCGCAAAATCACTACTTCTTTCTGGTCGTCAGGCAATAGGTTTATCATATCTTTTACACGCAAAATAGTTTGTTGTTTTATAATTTCATCTTCTTTACTTTCATTAGAAAACGAAAGCTTATCAAAAAGGAAAGAACCATCAGAATTAACTACATTCGTCTGACGTTTTTGTTTTCTAAAATGATCCATGCATAAATTATGTGCAATCATCATCATCCAAGCTGAAAATTTGCCTTCATCTTTGTATTTGCCATTGCGCAAACAATCAATTACCTTAAAAAAAGTGTCTTGAAAAATATCTTCTGAAATCGTTCTATTTTTCACACGCATATTAATAAACGCAAAAACTTTACGTTTATGTTTTTCTAACAGAAATGCTAATGCATTTTCATCACCATTTACATATCTTTGGATAAGTTCATTATCCGTTTGAACATTCTTGTTATACATGAGTCAATTGTTTTGCGTGTTAAACTAGTTGCCGTAGTCATGTAAAGTTTGTTCAAGCGTGTTTGTTATTTTTTGTGAATGAATTATTAATCAATTTTACTAAAACAAAACAAGATTTTACTTGTATTAACAGTATTTAACGCAAAAAGTGTTCCAATAGTATGTCAACAGTTAAAAAATTAACAATCAAACAAGATAATAAGATATTCATCAAAGGTGCGCGAACACATAATCTGAAAAATATTGACGTTGAAATTCCAAGAAATAAATTGGTTGTTGTTACTGGTGTTTCAGGTTCTGGAAAATCTTCGCTAACTATAGATACGTTATATGCAGAAGGTCAACGCCGTTATGTAGAGTCGCTGTCATCGTATGCGCGACAATTTTTAGGTAGAATGGACAAGCCAGATGTTGATTATATCAAAGGACTTTCGCCAGCCATTGCTATAGAACAAAAAACTACTACTGAAACCACGCGTTCTACCGTTGGTACGCTAACAGAAATTTATGATTATTTACGATTGTTGTATGCAAAAATTGGTAAAACTTATTCGCCAATATCGAATAAAGTAGTAATAAAACAAGATGTTTCTGATGTGATTGATTTTATAAAAACATTGGACACTTCAACCAAAATTCAGATTCTTTCGCCATTAAAAGAAATTACAAAAAGCAAATTAGATGGTTTGCAACAAGATGGAATACAGCGTTTATTGTTTGATAATGAAGTCGTGAAAATTGATGAAATTACAGACAAAGAAATTAATACGTTTAATAAGAAAAAGGAAAAATTTATCTTGATAGATAGAGCAACAGCTGATGCTTCAGAAGAAAATTTAAACCGTTTAGCAGATTCCGTAAACCTTGCTTTTTCTGAAGGTGATGGTGTTTGTGTAATTGATATTCCAACTAAAACAAAAAAAATATTCAGCAATAAATTTGAGTTAGATGGAATTACGTTTGAAATGCCATCCGTTCCATTTTTTAATTTTAATTCACCATTCGGCGCATGTAGTAAATGTGAAGGTTTTGGCACTATTTTAGGTATCGATCATGACCTGGTTATTCCTAATAAAAAACTATCCGTTTATGAAGATGCTGTTATTTGCTGGCGCACCGAAGGCATGAGTGTCTGGAAAAAACAACTGATACAAGGTGCAGCAAAATGCAGCTTTCCAATTCATAAACCAATCATTGATCTTACAAAAGAACAATACAAAACATTGTGGAATGGTAACGAATATTTTCAAGGTATTCATGCATTTTTTAAAGATGTAGAATCGCAAACGTATAAAATTCAATACCGTGTAATGTTAGCGAAATATCGTGGACGAACTGCTTGCGATCAATGCCAAGGCACGCGTTTGCGACCAGATGCAGATTATGTAAAAATTGGAAATAAATCTATCGGCGATTTATTGCAAATGACAATTAAACATTTATACGAACATTTTCAGTCGTTAAAAATTGATAAAAAAGATACGGAAATTGCCAATAGAATTTTAACGGAAATCAATAATCGTTTACAATTTATGGTAGATGTTGGCTTGGAATATTTATCGTTGAATCGATTTTCAAATACACTTTCCGGTGGCGAATCGCAGCGCATTAATTTAACGCGAACACTTGGCAGTAATCTAACTGGTTCATTGTATATTTTAGATGAACCGAGCGTTGGCTTGCATCCACACGACACAGGAAGATTGATAAATATTCTACGATACTTGCGTGATTTAGGAAACACCGTAATTGTAGTTGAACACGAAGAAGAAGCGATTCGTGCTGCTGATTATTTGATAGATGTTGGTCCACACGCTGGTATGCTTGGTGGTGAAATTGTATTTGCAGGAAATGCTGCCGATATCATCAAAAATCCAAAGAGTTTAACGACACAATATTTAACAGGAAAACTGCAAATTGAAGTACCAAAAATCCGAAGAAAACCAATCAATTTTATTTCAATAAAAGGTGCACAACAAAACAATCTGAAAAATATTTCTGTCAATATACCATTAAGCGCATTGTCAGTAATTACTGGTGTTTCTGGCTCAGGCAAGACCACCTTAATCAAACAAATTTTATATCCATATTTAAAAACTGAGCTCGAAGGTTTTGGTATAAAATCAGGTGTTTTCAAAGAAATTTCTGGCTATAAAAACAAAATAAAAAAGATAGAATTTGTAGATCAAAATCCAATAGGAAAAAGTTCACGCAGTAATCCTGTAACTTACATCAAAGCGTATGACGCAATTCGAGATTTATTTGCTGCACAATCTCTATCAAAAATTCGTGGTTATCAACCAAAACATTTTTCGTTTAATGTAGAAGGTGGTCGCTGCGATGCATGTGAAGGTGAAGGCGAACAAACCGTAGAAATGCAATTTTTGGCTGATGTGCATTTGGTGTGTGAAGTGTGTAATGGCAAACGTTTTAAGCAAGAAATTTTAGAAGTACAATATCAACAAAAAAGCATTTCTGATGTGTTGGATATGACGGTTGATGAAGCGATTGATTTTTTTGTAGAAAAGAAAGATGTGGTTCAAAAATTGAAGCCACTGCAAGATGTTGGTTTAGGTTATGTGCATCTCGGACAAAGCAGTTCTACCTTAAGTGGTGGTGAAGCACAACGTGTGAAGTTGGCGTCATTTTTAACGAAGGGTGTTGCGAAAGATCCAGTGTTATTTATTTTTGATGAACCAACAACTGGTTTGCATTTTCACGATATTAATAAATTATTGAAAGCATTGAATGCGCTGATAGAAATTGGTCATACGGTTGTTGTGGTTGAGCATAATATTGATGTAATTAAATGCGCAGATTGGATTATTGATTTGGGCCCAAAAGGTGGCGAAGAAGGTGGCAACTTAGTGTTTGAAGGCACACCAGAAAATCTTATCAAAAATAAAGAAAGTTTAACTGCGAAATATTTGAAAGAGAAGTTGAAGTGAGACTATTTATTGATTGTTTACGATTATTTTATTAATTTTAAATTATGACAACAAGCGTAAAAGACGAATTACTTTCTAAAATCCAAAAGAGCAACGATGAAATTTTGCTAAAACAAATTTCATTAATGTTGGATAGCAACGTAGTGATGCAACTAAATCAACAAGAAAAAAATGCATTAGATGAAGCATTTGATGCGGTGAAAAACAATAAGGTATATTCAGATGATGAAGTTCAAAAAGAATGGGACAAATGGATAGAGCAATAATTTGGACAGCACCTGCAAAAAACGACATTCAGCAAATTACAACTTATTGGAACAACAGAAATAAGAGCAATGCTTATTCGTTAAAACTTAGAAAAATAATCAAAGAAAAATTGACGTTTATAAATAGGTTTCCATTTATTGGAATACAAACGGATTATCCAAACGCAAGATGTTTTATAATCAGAGATTACAAATTATTTTATGCAGTTACAGAAGAAGCAATTATTGTATTGCGATTTTGGGACACAAGACAAAACCCTGATAAGTTGAAAGTATAAGTTACAAACTTCCTTTACAATGCGGCGAAGTCACAGATGTTCGCCGAGCGACGCGGAAAGCTTTGCTGATATTGGGACTTTTCTGGAAACGTGTGAAGTTAGATAGTTATTTAATTTTATACAAAATAAATAAAATAAGTATAAATAGAAATAGAGAAAAGCATAAACTCTCTTTAGCGGTAGCAAATAAAATATACGATACCAACAAAAATATGATTAGAATATGCAAGTCTTTCATGAGAATGAATATTAATTATTTATTCTATTTTTTTCTAATCGGTTGGTTTCTTTACCAAACGAAGTGTGGTGGTTAGTGAGGTGTCAACCATTAGGTAAAATATTGTAAATAAATTACGATAATTTCATATTTAAAGGTAGTTTATTTACGCAAAATATTTACTGTTTCGCCGTTTACAGTTAAGTATATTTTAGCATTAAATTCCTCTTCTTTTGTTCTGTAATCTAAGTTTTCAGTCTTAAAATTAAGCCTTGATTCGACAGAACGCTGTATGTCAAAGTCATAATTAATGAGAACTTCTACGATGTCCCCAGCGTTGTCAGTATCTATCCGAATAATTTCTTGTTTGTTTAACCTTAATTCATTTAACAATTTATCTAATACAACGTCAACCTCATCATAAATTTTATCATCCATATTATATTGAATTTAAATAAAAAAATACACACGATTGGGTGTGTCAAATATAAAGTTTAAAATTATTATTTTACTCATTTTTACTAAAGTCTAAAGCTAAATTTTTCTTATCTGTTGGTGTCTTCACCAAACGAAATGTAATGGTTGGTGAGGACACCAACCATTAGATAAAAATTTTTCTAAAAATCATTAAATTATTAGTTGAAATAAGCGTGGCAATCTGTAAGTGAATTGTTATTGTAAACTGATTTAAAAGTAGATGTTTCTTTTCTTAAGATGATATGTTAATGAGTAGATATTATCCATCATGTCGCTGTCGCCTTCACGAAATTGTTGAATTTGTTCATGGCTAAATGTGGTATATTTTTCAAGCATTTTCGAGTAGAATTTATCATAAATTGATATAAACTTTACTATTGACTCAAAATCTGTTTTATCTATTCTTAGATAATCGACTACTAAGTATTTGCATTTTACAAAATCTTTGTAATTCATATCCAACAAATAAAGCAAGTTAATATCCTGACCAAGTTGCCCATAAGTTGTTAACCATTTTAATAGTTGGGTTTCATTTTTTGAATTTATAAATTTATAGTCGTCAAGTGCTTTGCAAGCTTTCTCATCGTGTTTTGAATTGTTGTGTACTATTTCTACACCTTCAAAAAACTTTGAAAATTTATCTTGATTGGAATATGTATTTAAATCAAAAACTCTTGATTTGTATAAATGCGAGTATTTCTCAAACCATATTGAATAAATTGTTTTATCTATAATAGTATCTTTATAAGGTAGCAATTCTTCATAAGCCAGTAAATATTTTTGGCTGGTAATTAAAAATTCTATACTAGGTTTAAAGTTTGCTCTTTCATCATCTTTTATGTCAATACTAACGGTATTACTTGTTTTTATAATTTTTTTAGATGTTACCAAATTGCCACAATGATAAATGTCATTTATTGCATTATCACATTCTTCAATAATTAAATCCATATACATTTTTGATTTATTGCCATAAAAAGCATATCCGCTGCATCCATTGCTTTTACAAGTGTCTGATTTGCAAATACCACGATAAGGTTTTAAGTAAGTATCACCATTTTTAATAAATGTATGAAAGGTTTCTTTTAGTTTAGATATGAAAACATCTTTGAATGCATCTTGATACGTTTTATGGTCATCCAGCACCATGCCCACCATTTCTGCATCTAGCTTACACATGTAATGCATAAATGCTTCCTTTTGATTTTTTGGTGTTTTCATAGTGTTGGATTTGAAAAACTAAAATATGAATGGAATCAGGATATGTTTGTAAAGTTACAAACTTTCTTTACAATGCGGCGAAGTCACAGACGTTCACCGAGCAACGTGGAAGACTTCGCTTATCTTAAAGGCTTCGCTTGTTTATTACTTAATTATTTAAAGATAACCGTATAAATCGTTGAAATGTTTTCTGCTTATTTCATTTGTAAATCTTATTAAACCATAATATTGATTCAAAGGCATAATGGGTTTGATTCTTTTATTAGGGACACATATTGTAGAGTATAATCCTTTTTTCCAAAAAATATTTACTGTTGTACCTTCGTAAATTAAGTTGTATCCTTCTGAATGTAATTCTAATTCTAATTCAGTAACAGGAATAGTTTTTTCGTTAAAAATATCACTTCTATAATCCTTTAAGCACTGAACGTTGCCTGTTAAATAATAATTCTTATCTATCATCATCATTTCATATCTACAATCTAAACATTCTAGGATTCCCCAAAGGAATTTGTTATAAGCTTCCTCAGGATCATTTTCTTCAATAACACAACCCGGTAGATTATAACAAAAATATCTATATATTTTTCTATCATCTTCATGTGAATATTGAAAATGTATGTATGTTTTCTTTGAAAAATTATTTTTTCTAAATTGAATGATTGATTTGTTGTCGATACTATCTGCAAATGGCAAAGCCACCTTGAAGTTTTCATTTACTAACTCGTATATAGACTCTGCTTTTAATTTATTATTTATTTTCATTTGAGTCGTCATATATAAAATTACTTATTTCAGTTTTGTGAAATTCAATTCCAATGCCGTGATTCGTGTCCTCACGAACCAAGCTCATTCTTCCTCACTCATCTCAAAATCTTCTAAAAATTTAGTCGTGAAATTTCCTTTGCGGAAATCTTCATTTACGTAACTAAGATAAAACATTTATTCAGAAAGTATTCTATACAATTCAATATTCAGATAATAGTGATGTCCTTCTATTTCTTTTACAAACAAACATCAAAAAATACAAAAATTAATGTTTACTTTGATTTTGACCTTAAAAAATATTTGAAAGAGAAATTGAAATAATGAAAATTGCCACTTGGAATATTGAACGACTTCAAAAACGAAAGAATAAAGAAATTATTCAAGCTATAAAACAAATTCAAGCTGATATTCTAATACTTACAGAAGCAAGTGATTTGATTGATTTGTCTGATGATTATCCATTTAATTCTAAAACTATTCTACTTCAAAATTCTAATAATAATTACAGAACAGATGAACGCAGAGTTTTTATTTACAGCAAATATCCAATTTCTCAAACTATAAAAACGTATGATGAAAGAACAAGTTGTTGCGCAGAAATTGAAACGCCATTTGGTAATTTAATTGTTTACGGAACCATTATCGGAATTTACGGAAACAGAAGAAAATGTTTTTTAGAAGATTTAGAAAAGCAACTAATTGACATCAATAAAATTAGCCAATCAACAAATTTTTGTTTGGCTGGTGATTTAAATATTTCTTTCAGCGATAATTATTATTTTACAACAATAGGTAGAGAAAAACTAAACGATGTTTTCTCGAAAAATAATTTAATAAATGTTACGAAAGACATTCCACAAAATATTGACCATATAATTATAAGTGCAAATTTTAATAAAAATGCAATTTGCAAAACAACAACATGGAATCACGATAAACAATTAAGCGATCATATTGGCGTTTGTGTTGAATTTTTCAAGAAAGATTAAAACGCCAACTCATCCAACGGAATTACCTGTTGTATTTTCAATTCACCTTTTTTGTTATACACTTCTAAAGAAATTTTGAAAGGTGTGCTGTTCCAATCAATATTAATCATTCCAAAGTTTAAGTCGCGTGTGGCGCTGCCAACTCTATATCTGTTTGGTTTTGGCACATCTTCCACTTGATTTAAACCACTTGATGTCATATCATATAATGGATACAAACCGGTTGGTTGTTGCTTGCTCAATTCGGCCCAATGCACGTCGCCACTTACCATGAACACACCTTCAGCACGTGTTTCTCTTAACAAATCAAAGAAACGATTTAATTCGTGCGGATAGTTCGTCCAAGATTCAAAACCATTGTGTTCGTGCAGCATTTGAGTACTTGTCATTACAATGCGCACTTTTGCTGGTTTCAATAATTCTTGTCTTAACCAAGTCCATTGTTCACTACCCAAAAAATTCTTTGTTACATCTGACGTTGGTGAAATTGGCTCACCACTGAAAACATTTAAAAACCAACGTGTATCTAACACAATTACTTGTAATTTATGTGCATCATCGCCAAAAAAATAAGAATTATATGCACCTGGATGATTCCATCTGTCAGAACCACTGGACTCATTAAAGAAAGTCAATAAAAGTCTTTTCGAATCTTCTTTATTTGGAAACGTACTACCTGAATTATTGCCACCATAATCATGGTCGTCCCAAATACCAATCATCGGAACAGCTTGTTTTAAACGTCTAAAAGAAGCATTATTTCCTAAAATTCCATATTGAATAGCTAACCAAACTGAATCTGGTGGACCGATGAGTGCATCACCGTACATATTGTCGCCAAGAGCCAAATATAAATCAGGTTGTTTTTTTAAAATAGAATCGAAAATACTCAAATCACCTAATTGCACGCAGCACGAACCAAAAGCAATTCTACTTGGTGGTAACGAAACTGGTGTGTTGTTTTTTACACAAGATGTTATAACGATTAGAAAAAGCAGATAGATGATTAATTTTTTCATTGTTCAAAATTTGTTCACTAAAGATACAATTTTTGTACAAAATAAAAGTATGTTCTTTTGAATGATGATTATGTCAAAATCAAACCTCAACAAAATTATTCTTCGCTACTTCACCTAAAAAAGTACCTGCTTCGGTCATTGTGCGTTTGCCAGTTTCAAAGTCAACACTTACTAAACCAAAACGATAATATTGTCCGATATTCCATTCGTGATTGTCCATCGTGCTCCAATGAAAATATCCTTGAATAGGAATGCCTTCTTGTTGCGCTTTATGCACGAAACCTAAATATTCTTTAATACTTTCTTTGCGTACTTTTGGATCGTGCGTGCAGATTCCGCTTTCTGTGATAATAATTGGTTTTTTTGTTTTTTTCCAATAACGTTGAAACATCGTATAAAAACCACTTGGATCAATTTCCCACATCAAATCGGTTCGTCTTCCTAATTTTTTCAATTGTTCGGTATGATTCATGTTATCTAAAGGAAAAGGTCGAAATGACATTTTTGCGTAATAACTCAATCCTTGAAAATCCATTTTTAAAAAGTGATTATGGCAATATTCATTAAACCACCAATCAAATATTTTTGCAAAAATTTGTCCAGGAAAAATTTCACCGACAAACTTTACTGTATTAAATGAAATGCCAATTGGAGCTCTCGATTTCTTTTTGATTATATCATATGCTTCTTCATGCGCTTTGCTGATTTCTTTTAAAACTTTTCGTGCTAAAAATATTCTTGCTTTTTTAAATGGTGGAAATTCACCAGTAATCCAACCATTAGAAACATATACATTTGGTTCGTTAAAAGTGTTCCAAGTGTCAACCAAATGACCAAAAGTATCAACTGATTTTTGCACAAAATCGAGCCACATTTTTCGGTTGCCTTCTTTTTCCCAACTTCCTTCTTTTTCAAACCATGTTGGATTTGTGAAATGATGCAACACCAACATAATATGCTTGCCACGACGTTTCAACTCTTCCATAAATTTTAAATACGCATCTACTTCTTTTTGGTCAAAATCAGCAAAAGGTGCTTTTTGTAACTTTGCCCAATCGTGGCTCATTCTGTATGCATTTCCAAGCTGACAAATATATTCCAAGTCTTCATCGCGATGAAGGTCATGTTGCGAACATTGATCGAAAGTGGTGCCATCTTTGCATTTCAACCCTTTCCAGTTATTGTCAGATGCAGTTTCAATTTGATATGCTGCAGTTGAAGTACCGATGATAAATCCTTCTGGAAATTGTAGTTTCATATAAGAGTTGTAAGTGATAAGTATAAAATAATTAGTAAAGATAGGAATATCTTATTAATTCTATTCAAAGCATTATGCGAAAAAATACATAAACTCTTACTACTTATAACTTATTACTTACACCTATTTTTTTTATCTTAGTGGAAATAAAAATGACGGAATCAACGACATTACAGCGCACTATTCGTGTTTTAAGAAAAAAAGATTTTCTTGAAATTCGGATTCCGTTGAAAAAAAACACGACTGCATTAATTGCATTAATTGCTGCAACCATTGCATGGATTATAGCTTTATTTATTGTAATTAGAATTACATTAATAGTGCATAATTTTTGGATAAAAGCTGGATTAATTTTAGCAATTGGCGCGTGGTTTGCACTTGGAATGGCTGGAGCTTCTGCCTTTATTTGGCTTTTTTTTGGAAGAGAACGCATCATCGTTTCTAAAGAGTTTATTGTTACAGACAAACCCTTGGTTTTTTTTTATAGAAGAAACTTTTATGACATTGAAACCATTTCCAATATTCATATTGATAAAGAATTATTTAAAATAAATAGAAACGGTGAATGGAAAGATGAGCAACGAACCGTAATAAAGTTTGATACACCAGAAAAGCAGGTTACTTTTGCGCGTGGCATTGATAAATTTGAAGCGGAAAATATTTTGCTGGAAATGGCAAAATCAACATTCCTACTAAAAACACAATTTGCAGTAGAACAAAAAATTTAGCAGCTACACTAGCTTAATTTTTACGAAATCTATCTTTTATTGTTGTGAAAATTTCATACATACTTATTGCTAATAACGTGTACATAAATGGATACACAGGGAAGTTATACCTGTTTTCGAAATACTGTAAAATATAAATAATTACAAAAAAAGTACAAGCAATTCCTAAAACAGAAATTATATAAACATCAAAATATTTTCTGATATAAAACAATAAAAAGAATATCGATAAAAACGACAATACATTTATTAAGTAAAGCAATGTTTTTACTGCAATTTTTAAATAATTTCCTTGATAGTTATCTAAAAATGTTATTGAAGTAGAATTGCTTTGAAAAATTACACTTTTGGCAAATAGTAATGGTGTAATAATATAATAATCGATGGCTGATTTTTTTATAAAATTTGATTTTAAAAGATGCATTTTTTCGGTTACAACTTTATCCGTTGAGTCAAATTGATTTTTAAAATCAGGTAGATTTTTGAAACGATAATATTCGTATAAATCGCTTAAAGTGCTACTAATCGACGTCTTGTTGTTTCCTATTAATGCTCTAGTAGGTAAGTTGTTTACTATTGAATCTATTACGTTTTTTTTAGACAAAGGTTCTTTATTTGATAAATTACACATCATCATATTAGATATTCTTTCTGATGACAAATCGGCTGGATTTATCCAACAAGAAATCCAGTTTCGCAAGTAAACATTTGGCATGCCATAATCCATTGGGTCGCCATAATATTTTTCCATAACTATTATTTCGCCATTAGTAACAAAATAGTTTCTAATAGTCCATGGAAACATTAATATCGCGGCACCAAATAAGAAGAAAAATCCAGAGATAATACTATTTTTAAAATTCCATTTATTAAAATAAAAGATAGCAAATAAACAAGATATTGCTAAAAATATGATTGGTGGCCTACACAAAACGCCAAGTGCAAATAATACGCCAGTAATCAACCAATTCTTTTTGCTAGGATTTAGCTTGCATAAAGAAAGTGCATATAAAAAATAACAAACTAAAACAGAACTTAATGATTCAGTATTGGTAAAAAATGCATTGAGTGCAACGCAAGGTTGCAAGCCATAAAGTAAAGCAGCGAATAGTCCAATTGTTTTATTTCCAGTAAAATTATAAACTGCCAAAAAAAGTAAAGCAACAGCTAAAGCCAACAAAAAAGTCTGTGTATATCGAATAGAAATATAACTTCCTTTTTCGCCAAACATTAAATAGTGTGCGCCATAAAACAAAGGATAAACTGGCGTTCTGCGCACTTCATAACGATTTTTAGTAGTATCAACGGTAAATTTACCTGTTGCTAAATAATTTTTTACATGATTTAGGTACCAGTAATTATCGATAGAATAAACTGTAGCATCATACACCAAACTTCTTGCATTTATTTCAGCATTTGTTGGATTTGCTTTTTTAATGAAATGCACATTTAGCATGTTCATCGAACAAGTATAAATAATAGAAATAAAAAATAAAATGAGTGCGGTTTTATATTTTTTTTGATTCATTTATTATGCATTAAAAAAAGATAAAACTGCTTTTGAAATAGCTTTTACTTGCTCAATTTCTAATTCGTAGAAAAATGGCAAACGCACCAATCCATCTGTGTAATAATCAGACAATGGCAAATTTTTACCGTCATTTTTATCAACATAAAATGGACTTTTATGCAAACTTAAATAATGAAAAACGCTGTGAAAATCGTGTGATTTTAAATGTGCAATCAGTGCATCGCGTTGTTCTATATTCTTGCAAACTAGAAAAAACATGTGTGCGTTATTGGTTGCAAAATCTGGAATAAAAGGCAGTTGTATTATATCTTTTAGTACAGATAAATTTTCAAAATAACAATTCCAAATTGCTTTTCGCTTATCTTGAATTTTTTGTAGATTTTCTAATTGAGCAAATAAGAATGCAGCAATTATATCTGAAGGCAAATAAGAAGAGCCAACATCAACCCAATTGTATTTATCAACTTCACCTCTAAAGAATTTACTTCTGTTTGTACCTTTTTCACGAATGATTTCAGCTCGTTCTAAAAATTGTTCATCGTTGATTACCAACATTCCACCTTCACCAGAAATTATATTTTTTGTTTCGTGAAAAGAGAAAGCCGATAAATGTGCGATGCTACCAAGTGGCTTGTTTTTATAATAACTGTCAATTGCTTGCGCTGCATCTTCAATAACAAACAAATTATGTTTTTTTGCCAAGTCCATAATGATATCCATATCACATGCAACACCTGCATAATGTACTACAACTATAGCTTTAGTTTTTGGTGTAATTAATTTTTCAATAGCAAATTCATCAATTCCAGGATGGTCTTTTCTGCTATCTGCAAAAATAATTTTTGCACCACGCAACACAAATGCGTTGGCTGTAGATACAAACGTAAAAGAAGGCATAATAACTTCGTCGCCTTCTTTGATATTAATTAAAATGGCTGCCATTTCTAATGCATCAGTACAAGATGTGGTCAATAAAACTTTTTTGAAATTAAAAGTTGACTCAAAAAATGCATGGCATTTTTTAGTAAATGAACCATCGCCTGATATTTTTCCAGATTCAACTGCTTGTTGAATATATTGTGTTTCTTTTCCTGATAAAAAAGGTTTATTAAAAGGTATATGCATATTTATTTATTCCAATAATGATAGATATGATTAGTTTCATTAATTGTAAAACCACATTTTTCGTACAAGCTACATGCTTGTATGTTATCTGCTTGTGTAGTTACTTTTATAGTGTCAAAGGTATGGTTTTTAGCGATAAATTCAGCGGCTTCCATCAGTTTTTTGCCAATACCTTTACCTCTAGCTCTTTCGTGAACTGCAATTAAACCTACATGTGCTTCGTTGTTTTTTTGTTGAATAGTAATAAAGCCATCAGGGTCTTTTTCGTCGCCATAAACCAAAACTTCAAAAGCGATTTCTCTGCTACATGATTTTATAATCCATTCATTATACAGCTTTTCGTAAAAAGAAGATTCAAAATTTTTATCAATTTTAAACCGTGAATGAATACCACTCTGAAGTGCAAGTTGAATTAAGTTTTCATTTGCTATGGTAGAAGTATATGTTGTAATATGTTCATCCTTTGAAAGGGCAATTATTTTTTTTTGATAGATTACTTTTTTGTCAACCAAAATAGCTTTTGCATTTTCTATTTCAGCTATTAAAGTAGAATTAGGATATTCGAAAATATAAATTAAATCAAAGAGTATTTTTTGCTCATCAAATTCAGATGGCGAAAAGTTACCTGAGTTTATTTTACCGATTTTCAGTTTTAAAAATTCAGAATCCCATTTTAGTGGTTCTATTGCCATTCAATTTTTTTTCGATGATGTAGATTGGTCTATTTTTTACGCCTTCAAAAGTTTTACCGATATATAAACCGAGTATGCCTAAAATTAAAATAATTAAACCAGATAAAAACCAAATAGAAATAATTAAACTCGTGTAACCAGGCACTAAAATCTGATTTGTAATGTTTAAATACAGATAATAAAGACCAATTAATAAGGTAAAAAGAGAAATAAAAAATCCCATTTTAATAACTAATCGAATTGGTTTGTCAGAATAAGCGAGCATTACATCTAATGCTAGTTTAAACATTCTGGAAAAATTATATCCACTGGTGCCAGTTTGCCGTTCTTGATGTTTCACGTCTAGTGTTGTTTTTGAAAATCCAACCCATAAAATCATTGACGGAAAGAAACGAATGGATTCACGAAGTGAGCAAACCGCTTGAATCACTTTTTTATTATAAATACCAAAGTTGGCAACTGTATGGTCAATATTGGTTCCGGTAAGCCAACCTAATGTTTTCCAGAATAATTTTGAAAAAAGTTTTTTAACGAATCCATCTTTTCGGTTAATACGTCTGGCTAAAACTACATCAAAACCTTCTTTTGTTTTATTATATAAATTTGGAATTTCAGAAGGCGCATCTTGGAAATCACAATCCATCACAATAATCCATTCTCCAATTGCACTATCTAGTCCAGCTGTAATAGCATAATGTTGGCCAAAATTTCTACTTAATTTAATGCCTTTCACCTTTGGATGTGTGGTGCAAATACTTTCAATATGTTTCCACGAATTATCTGGACTAAAATCATCTACTAAAACAATTTCATAGTCGTTGGTAATTGGCAAAATGTATTTTTCCAACTCGGTTACAAATTCTTCAAGATGCAATGCTGCATTGTATATAGGAGAAACAACAGAAAGATGCATAATATAAAAATAAAATAAAAATACGGAAATACAGAAATTTGCAAATTCCTAAGAATTGACAAAATAAGATAATAATTACAGAATTACCTAAAAAATGTGCCTATTTAAAGAGAATAACACATTTTCAGCTATATTTGGCTGCTCAAATACACTCAAAAAATGAATTAGCAGTGATTTGAAATAACTAAAGGCATGACTACTTATTTTTTCCCATCTACTGACGAAATTGGTAATATTAATATCTTTTCTTGGAGCGATTTAATAATTGCACCAGTTTATGTCTATGTAGTATACAAGATCCTATATTCTATATATGAAAAAAAATATAAGGATTTGTCTTACGGAAAATACTTTCTTACAGCTATGAAAGTAAAACTTGCATGTGCTGTTATCTATTGGGCTGTTAATAAATTTTATTATAAAGGTGGTGATACATTTGTTTACTATTGGCATATTATAAAACTTAGACAGTTACTATTCGAAGATCCAACACTAGTTTACAATGTGTTTTTTAATAATACAGATTTTCATACAAGATTGTACATGCAATCTTATTTTTTAAACTACGGATTATATATATATGATAAAAGTTCATATATTGTTATCCTAGTAGGTTATATTGTGAGCTTCTTCGCCTTCTTTTCTTATATAAATATGTCTGTTGTTTTGTCCGTCTTTGCCCTCTTCGGTTGTTGGCGATTATTTAAAATGTTTAGGGAAATGTATCCACATTTGGAACGTGAAATGGCAATAGCTACACTATTTATACCTTCTGTTATGTATTGGGGCTGTGGTATTATGAAGGACTCAATTTGTTTAGGTTTCTTAGGCATCTTAACATATTCTACCTATCAAATATTTTTTAAGAGAGAAAGAATATTTGTTAATTTATTGTATATATCTATGGCTGTTTTTAGTTTGATAAAAATTAAAGTTTATATTATACTTGCATTTGGACCTGCTTTAGCAGTTTGGGTATTTTCCAGATATAGAGCAAATATTAAGAGTCCAATCATTAAAGCAATTGTAACGCCAATATTTATTATTATTGGAGGTGGCGCTGGCTTTTTAGTGCTTTCTTTGATGGGTACTTATGCAGAACGTTATGCATTAGATGAAATGATGAGAACAGCAAAAGACACTCAAAATTGGTTAGTTACGTCATCGCAAACCTCAGGAGGTTCATTTTACACGCTTGGTGACATTGACTACAGTGCAATTGGCTTATTAAAAATATTCCCTAAAGCAATAAATGTCGCTTTGTTTCGTCCATATATTTGGGAAGCAAGAAAAATAATGTTGTTTCCAGCAGTAATTGAAGGAATATTTACTATGTTCATAACTGTAAGGTTACTCTTTAGAACAGGTTTTTTTCGATTTATAAAGATGGTAGGTGCTAATGCAGAAGTTCAGTTTTGCCTCATATTCTCTATTATCTTTGCTTTTGCTGTAGGTTTTACAAGTTTCAATTTTGGTGCATTGGCTCGCTATAAAATACCTTTTATGCCATTTTATTATATTGCGATCTTTATATTATCTGCCACACAGAAAAAAGACGAAATTTTAGTGAGAAAAAATAAGAAGTAATACTTATTTTTGCACACCGAATTAATTTTATAGAAATCAATAAAAAGGAAAGCACAAGAATCATTCTTTAGATTTAAATCATCAACAATCATATGAATATTGCAGTAGTTGGAACAGGATATGTAGGATTAGTAACAGGAACCTGCTTGTCTGAAACAGGAAATAATGTTATTTGCGTGGATATAGATGCAAATAAAGTTGCTAAGATGCAAGCTGGTCAAATTCCTATATATGAACCAGGTTTAGAAGTACTTTTTCATCGTAATATAAAAGAAGGAAGATTACATTTTACTACGGATTTAGCTGCTGCAATTGAAAATGCAACCCTTATTTTTTTAGCATTGCCAACACCACCAGGCGAAGGTGGTGCAGCTGACCTTAAATATGTACTTGGTGTTGCCGACGAGTTAGGCAAAATCATGAAAGAATACAAAGTAATCATCAATAAAAGTACAGTTCCAGTCGGTACTGCCGAACGTACAACTGCAGCCATCGCAAAAAATGCAACAGTAGAATTTGACGTAGTTTCTAATCCTGAATTTTTGCGTGAAGGTGTAGCAGTTGATGATTTTATGAAACCAGACAGAGTAGTAGTAGGTACACGTTCTGAACGTGCACGTAAATTAATGGAAGAATTATACCGTCCATTTGTGCGCCAAGGAAATCCAATTATTTTTATGGATGAACGTAGTTCTGAAATGACAAAATATGCTGCAAATTCTTATTTAGCAGTTCGTATTTCTTTTATGAATGAGTTAGCAAATTTATGTGAAAAAACTGGTGCTGATGTAGAAACCGTTCGTCAAGGAATGGGTAGCGATAATAGAATTGGCAAACGATTCTTATTTCCAGGAATCGGTTATGGAGGAAGTTGTTTTCCAAAAGATGTGCAAGCATTAGCGATGACTGCTGAAGAAAATCAATACGATTTTAAAATTTTGAAAGCAGTTATGAACGTAAATGAAATACAAAAACATGTGTTGGTAGAGAAAATCATTAGCTATTATGGCAATGATTTATCTGGTAAAAAAGTGGCAATTTGGGGTCTTGCTTTTAAGCCAAATACAGATGATATTCGCGAAGCACCAGCTTTATATATAATTGAAGATTTGTTGAATGCCGGAGCAGAAGTTGTAGCTTACGATCCAGAAGGAATGCCAAATGTACAACAACATTTTGCAGATTTACCAGCAGATAAAAAATCAAAATTACACTTTGAAGATAGTTATTACAAAGCAGTAGAAGGTGCAGATTTCTTGGCTATCTTAACAGAATGGACAGAATTTAGAACTCCAGATTTTGCTAAAGTAAGAGCATCGTTAAAAGAACCCGTAATCTTTGACGGTAGAAATTTATATGATTTAGAAGCCATGAAAAACGAAGGCTTCTATTATAATAGTATTGGCAGAAAAACCATCACCATTTAATTTAAAAAATGTCTCAGGATACAACAAAAAAAAGAATACTTATAACAGGTGCAGCTGGATTTTTAGGTTCACATTTATGTGATAGATTTTTAGCAGAAGGTTATCACGTAATCGGAATGGATAACTTGATAACAGGAAATATAAAAAATATCGAACATCTTTTTCCATCCAAAGATTTTGAATATTATCATCACGATGTAAGTCGTTTTGTACATGTTCCTGGAAAATTAGATTATATCTTGCACTTCGCTTCACCAGCATCACCTATTGATTATTTGAAAATGCCAATTCAAACTTTAAAGGTTGGTTCTTTAGGTACTCATAATTTATTAGGTTTAGCAAAAGAGAAAAAAGCACGCATGCTGATTGCTTCTACTTCTGAAGTTTACGGCGACCCTACAGTACATCCACAACCAGAAGAATATTGGGGCAACGTGAATCCTGTTGGCCCACGTGGTGTTTATGATGAGGCAAAACGTTTCCAGGAAGCCATCACTATGGCTTACCATAATTTCCATGGTGTTGAAACAAGAATCATTCGAATTTTTAATACGTATGGACCAAGAATGCGATTAGACGATGGAAGAGCTTTGCCTGCATTTATGAGCCAAGCTTTAAATGGTGAAGATTTAACTATGTTTGGCGATGGTTCTCAAACTCGCTCATTTTGCTATGTATCAGATTTGGTAGAAGGAATTTACAGATTATTATTGAGTGACTATCACTTGCCAGTAAACATCGGCAATCCACAAGAAATTACCTTGTTGCAATTTGCTGAAGAAATTCTAAAATTAATTGATACCAAATCAAAAATAGTTTACTTGCCATTGCCAAAAGACGACCCTAAGCAACGCAAACCAGATATTACAAAAGCGCAAACTATTTTAGGATGGTTTCCAAAAGTAGAACGCGCAGAAGGATTAAAAATCACGTTGGAATATTTTAAGAAAGAATTGGGTAAATAAATTTAGATGTCAGATTCTTTATTTATAAGAGCGGCAAGAAAAGGATACCAAACCTTATTTGGAAGTTACAGAGCATATAAAGAAAAGAATGATTATTTCGGAATTCCTATTACTGACGAACAATCTGGTAATAATAAAATTCAAAAAATATTATCAACCAATCAACCTGCTTTAATTTGTAGGTATGGTTCTACTGAAATGTTTGCCATAAGCAACTTCTTTGAAATAAAACAGTTTAAAGAAGCCAATGCTTTAAAAAAAACGTTTAAAAAAATAAAAGGTGAATCAGAGATTTGGAGACCAATTGTAAAACAAGAAATGGAATTTATTTCAGGTTTTTTTCCAACTACTGATGAGAACTTAGAAAAATTTGTAGAACTCTATCTTAAAATAACACCAACCATTGATATCTTAGGCGTTTGGAGTAATTATTACGAAGATGTTATTGTTAAAAACTATTGTCCAACTGCAACTTTGGTGCCTCTTAGAAGTTTAGAGCCATATTATTTCACCAACCCTTGGAGTAGTACACTAAAAAATAAAAAAGTATTATTTATCCATCCATTTAAAGATAGTATAGAAAAACAGTTTTTTGTAAGAGATAGATTGTTTGAAAATAAAGAAATACTACCTGATTTTGAACTTCGTACCATTAAAGCAATTCAATCAAGTGCTAATTCCAAAACAGAATTCAATACATGGTTTGATGCATTAGATTATTTACAAGAACAAATAGTAAAAACAGATTTTGATGTGGCGATTATTGGTGCTGGAACTTATGGTTTGCCTTTGGCTGCATTTGTAAAAAGCATCAGAAAACAAGCCATTCACATGGGTGGCGCAACACAACTGATGTTAGGTATTAAAGGAAACCGGTGGGACAAAGATCCTATTATCAGTAAGTTGTATAATGAATATTGGACACGACCATTTGACTACGAAACTCCAAAAGATTATAAAAAAGTAGAAGGCGGTAGTTATTGGTAAACTATTTAAACCAACCAGCATACATCAAATAATTATTCGCAATTCGTTCGTTCTGATCTTTGAAAACATCTTCAGAAAGTTGCTTTACTTTTTTTGCAGGCACACCAGCATAAATACTACCAGCTTCCACATGTGTTCCTTCTAAAACCACAGCACCAGCTGCAATCAACGCATTTTTTTCTATGTAACAATTATCCATCACAATCGCACCCATTCCAATCAACACATTTTCTTCAATTGTGCAACCATGAACCAACGCATTATGTCCAATAGAAACGTTGTTGCCAATTACTACTTTTGTTTTTTCAAATGTGCAATGCAAAATTGCGCCATCCTGAATGTTTACTTTATTTCCTATTCTTATTGAGTTTACGTCGCCACGAACCACTGCATTAAACCAAATACTACAATCATCACCAATTTCTACATCACCAACAATAGTAGCGTTTGGTGCTAGGAAATTATTATTTCCAATTTTTGGTGAAAAACCTCTGCAATCTAAAATTAATGCCATGTATTGTATTTTTTTAATTTGTTATATTTTATTATCAATCAAATAAAACACTGAAAATATCGTTCTATTTTGTAAATTTATGATATGATATTGAACGATAAAAGTAAGAAGATAAAAGTAAATAAATTAGTAGTGTTATTACTTACATGCTTTTTATTGAGTTCGTGTGCTGCGTCGAAATCTAAAAGATGCACTTGTCCTACATTCGGCACCAATAAAAAACACGGACAAATTATTGCACCAAAAAAAATTGGCAAATCGGTTTAATCACGCGAACCAATATACACACCAATTAATATTACAAACAAGCCAAATAATTGAATTGGCATTATTACTTCTTTGTCAAATAAGCCAACAATTATTGATACAAATGGAATAATATAAGTTGTCATGGTGGCAAACAACGCTGATGATCTTTGTATCAAAATATTAAAAAACACCAACGCGTAGCCAGTTCCAAAAATACCTAACAACAATAAATATTTTAAACTATTCCAACTTTCTATTGGTTGTAGTTGTATTTGATGAAATGCACCAGTAAAATATAAATAACCAATGCAAAATGGTGCGACAAAACTGTATTGCAACAGCGCAATTATAATTGGATTTTCATCCTGAAAAAAACGTTTAAAAATATTTGCATTTAAACCATAACTAATTGTTGCAACTAATGGCAACAACACAAACAAATTGACTTCTGAAATGCTTTTTTGTTTAGATAAAACAATAATCAGTGCACCAATAAATCCAACAATTACACCAATAATTTTATTTCTTGTAAGCACAACGCCAAACAAAATGCTACCAATTAACAAGGCAAATAATGGCGTTGTTGAATTCATGATTCCAGTTAAACTACTATCTAATTTGGTTTCTGCTTTGCAAAATAAAATGGCTGGAATTAAGTTGCCAAACAAACCTAATAAAGGGATATATTTCCATTTTGAAGCTGGAATTTTTAGTTTTTTTATGTTGAGAATAATTAAAGGAATCAACGCAACAAATGCAATACTCATTCTAAAAGCAGCAACTTGCATTGGTTGAAAAACTTCCAATCCTTTTTTTATAAAGAAGAACGAAAAACCCCAAATTATGGATAATCCAAAGAAATTTATCCAGTCTTTTGCTTGTATTTTCTGTTGTTGAGGCATTGGCTGCAAAGGTAAATAATTTAAATTGGCTGCATGTAGTTCTTATTAATTAATAACTATTTTTTGGCAAACTATTTGTATATTTAATTACATGAAGAAAGCATTTTTATTACTTATTACTAATTGCCTATTACTTACAACTTCTTTCGCACAAGATATTAAAGTAGTGAAAATTGAAGAGCTAAAAAAAGAATACATAAAAACCAACGACACAACATATATCGTTAATTTTTTCGCAACATGGTGTGGTCCTTGCTTGCAAGAAATGCCTATAGTCAATAAGTTTTATCAATCTACAAAAGATAAAAAGATACAATTGCTATTTGTGAGTTTAGATGGTGGAATTGCGCCAGCAAAACTAGCTAAATTTATAAAAAAACAAAAAATGGAAGCATCAGTTTTTGTGCTAAATGAAAGTAGTGATTTTTCGTGGTTGCCATATATCGATTCCCGTTGGCAAGGTAGCATTCCAGCAACTATGATTGTAAATTCTAGTAAAAAAGTAAAAGCATTTTTTGAAACTCCAATGGAAAATGGACAACTCGAATTTTATTTAAAAAAATTAGGTTTGTAATGCTTCATTTTTTCTTGTAACTTATTACAAATCACTTATTACTAAGTCGTACCTTTGTGTATGATATGACAATTTTTGAACGCGTTTTAGGTGGAAACATTTTTTATGATTTTTGGACACAAGTTCAACACTATTTGTTTTCTGAAAAACGACTGGTGCAATTGCTTACATTAAAACCAATTGAAATTTATAAAACAGAAACAGAACTCGAAATTGACGAAGCTAAAGTAAAATTATACATTAAAAGTACGCTTGAGAATTTAGTTCAACGAAGAATTGAACGCACGTTGAATATGTTGTCACTAAATCTTTCTAAAAATCAGGAAACTTCTTATGCCTATAATTTTGATGTTGTTATTAAAGCACAAATGCCATACGTTGATGTTTCAAAATTCTTTAATTTTCATTTTGGAAATCAGCGATATGAAATAGAAAATGACAATTATTATTTGGATATAGAAAATTTTACGTTTGGAAATAAAAGCACAAAAGCAGTAGTTGAGTTGCCATTTGTTTTAGATGCAAAATGGAAATTTATAAAACGAAAAATGACTGGAAAGGCAATATTTACTGGTTCTCTCAATTTTCATCAGCCAAAATATGTAGTAAAAACACGCAATTTGAATTATGAATTGGAAACCAAAAGTTATATTCTAAAATTTATTGATACTTTTTATCACAAACAGTTAGTTGATTTTCTGCACGATTTTTTACAATATAATTTTAAAAAAGAATTAGAACAAGCAAAATTGGAAGCGCAAAAACAAATTGATTCGTTTCAACAACAAAGTAATTGGATTAATGGAACATTGAATGAATTAGATTTGGAAAGAATTACAATTGAAGATGATGGCATTCACGCAGTGTTTTTAGCAGAAGGAAAATTGCATTTTTTACGATAGATTTTTTTCATTTCCTAAAAATAAAATAAATCGTACATTGTATTCCGAAACTTCGGAACGTTAAATCTTATATCAAATTATGTGTGGAATTGCAGGTGCTTATTCATTTAAAAATAAATTCATTTCTGATGAATGGCTGCAAAATGCTGCTACTTCATTAAACAAACGTGGTCCAGATAATCAGAATTTTGTTTCAATTGGTAATTGCTCTCTAGTGCATGCACGATTGAGTATTATTGATACTTCTGAAAGTGCTAACCATCCAATTTATGATACAACAGGTAGATATGCAATTATTTTCAATGGCGAAATTTTTAATTATCAATCCATAAAAAAAAAGCTGGAACAAAAAGGCGTTTCGTTCAAAACACAATCAGATACAGAAGTATTGTTGTATGCATATATTCATTTTGGCGAATCGTTTTTGCACAAGCTAAATGGCTTTTTTGCATTTGCGATTTTTGATAAACAAGATGATAAGCTATTTATTGCCTGCGATCGTTTTGGAATTAAACCGTTGTATTATTATAATGATGAAGATTATTTTTTCTTCGGTTCCGAATTAAAAACAATCACACAATTCCCTGTAAAAAAAGAAATCAATTGGAGTTCGGTTACTGCCTATTTTCAACTCAATTATATTCCTGGAAAAAATTCTATTTTCAAAAATATTCAACGATTAGAACCAGGTCATCAAATCTTAATTCATAATTCCAAAATCTTAACTAAACAGTGGTACACCATTCCATATAATGCACTGAAAGCTGAGCAAAATCAGCTACCTTACGATGAGCAGCAAAAAAAGTTTGTTGAATTAATGGATGATTCTGTGCGGTTGCGTTTAATTTCAGATGTGCCATTAGGTGCGTTTTTGTCTGGTGGAATTGATTCGTCTGTAGTTACAGCAATGGCTACTCGACATACCAAACATCTCAACACTTTTTCCATAGGTTTTGAAGGAAATTCTTTCTTCGATGAAACACCGTATGCTAATTTAGTTGCTAAACATTTCAACACAAATCACACTGTTTTTAAATTAAAAAATGATGATTTATTTGAAAGTTTAAACGAATTATTAGAGTACACAGATGAGCCATTTGCAGATTCATCAGCGTTGTTGGTGAACATACTCTCAAAATTTACACGCAAACATGTAACTGTTGCATTGTCTGGCGATGCTGGCGACGAATTATTTGCTGGCTATAATAAACATTATGGTGAATGGCAAATGCGAAATGGTAGTTGGCAAGCCAATGTTATACATTTATTGCAACCAGTTTGGCAATCGTTGCCAAAATCACGTGGTGGTGGAATTGCCAATAAAATAAGACAATTAGAACGATTTTCAAATGGTATGGATTTAACACCAGCCGAACGTTGGTGGCGTTGGTGTTGCATTAATGATTTGGATTTTGTAGATAAATTATTAAATGATAAAGTAGATGCTTCGATGGCAGAAATTATTGAAACACGTCAATATTTCTCATCAAAAGTGCAGTTTGATGGTACGTTGAATGATGATTTATTGGCTGATGTTGGAATGGTGTTGCCATATGATATGTTGGTGAAAGTTGATAGAATGAGTATGCGTAATTCACTCGAAGTACGTGTACCATTTTTAGACTATAGAATTGTAGAATTTGCATTTTCGTTGCCAGTTTCTTCTAAAATAAATGGAAATATAAAAAAGAAAATTGTGCAGGATGCCTTTAAACAAATCTTACCAAAAGAATTATATAACAGACCAAAAAAAGGATTTGAAGTTCCGTTATTGCAATGGTTTAAAACAGATTTGAAAGATAAAATCTTGAACGATTGGTTAAGTGATGATTACATCAAAGCACAAGGAATTTTTAATTTGGAGACCATACAACAATTAAAACTACAAATGTTGTCTAACAATCCTGGTGATGTGCATGCACAAATTTGGGCACTCATTGTCTTCCAGAATTTCTGGCGAAAATACATGGAATAAAAATTATAAAAACTGAAAAAAGCTTTAAACATTGGCGTTGTAGCAAATACAGCATTTAATATTTTCAATTTTAGATTGGAATTAATTAAAGCATTAAAAAAAGCTGGACACCATGTGGTTGCCATTGCACCAAAAGATAATTACGTTGATTTATTATTGGAAAACGATATTGAATTTATCGAACTAAAAAAATTAGCACGCAAAGGCACCAATCCAATTAATGATTTATTATTGGTAAATGAGCTTCGTAAAATCTATAAAAGAAACAATTTAGATGCAGTGTTGCAATACACTATTAAACCAAATATTTATGGAACATTGGCCGCATCATTATCCAACACAAAAACCATTTGTACGGTTACTGGTTTAGGTTATACGTTTTTAAATAAAAACCTGACGTCAAAAATTGCACATCAATTATATCGGTTTGCGTTCAAGAAAGCAGATAAAATATTGTTTCAAAACACAGATGATTTGCAAACGTTTCTGGATTTCAATTTAGCAGAAAAATCAAAATGTGGTATTATCCATGGTTCTGGAATTGATGTCGAAAAATTTCATCCAGATTTTTGCAGAACCATAGAAAATAACAAATCAGAAAATACTCGTTTTTTAATGATTGGAAGATTGCTAAAAGACAAAGGAATTTTTGAATACATTGAAGCAGCACAACTCGTAAAGCAGCAATTTCCTAAAACAAAGTTTCATGTGCTTGGCGAAATTGACACGCAAAATCCATCAGCCATAAAAAAAGAAGAACTGGAAAACTGGATAAAAAATGATATAATAATTTATCACGAACACGCAAAAGATACACGACCATTTATTTGCAATGCAGATTGCGTGGTGTTGCCATCATATCGCGAAGGCATGCCGCGCGTAATTTTGGAAGGAATGGCAATGGGAAAACCATGTGTTACTTCTGATGCACCTGGTTGTAAAGATTCTATTATTGATGGCGAAAGTGGTTTTTTATGCAAAACGGCTGATAGTCAATCATTAGCAAATGCAATGCAAACATTTATCTTATTAAATAATGATGCAAAAATAGAAGTCGGTAAACAAGCAAGAAAACGAGCAGAAATTATATTTTCAAGTATTTATATTAATGATAAGTACCTCATGCTTATTCAAAATCTTGCTAAAATTTAACCTTTTTTAATAAATTGTTACTAACTTTGGTGTGAACTAAATTATGCACGGTCATATTATATTCTTGAATTTACTGCTAAACAACATTTGGAGTTTGTTTTCTAATGCACCTCATGCAACGTCATTCAAATTGGCAGCTGCACTTTTAACTGCATTTGTTTTAACGTATACTTTTATTCCATCGATAATAAAAGTAGCAATTATAAAACATTTGTATGATTCGCCTGATGATGATAGAAAATCGCACGACGAAATTATTCCAACACTTGGTGGCATTGGTATTTTTGGAGGATTTGTAATTGGGTTTTGCTTATTTGCAACCTTTGATTTAAAAACACCAGAGCTAAAATATATAATTGCAGCGTTGAGTTTCACGTTTATGTTAGGTGCAAAAGACGATATTGTTGCATTGGTAGCTAATAAAAAATTTATAGGTCAAATTTTTGCTGCATCTATCATTGTTATTTTAGGTGGAATTAGAATAACGAGTTTATACGGAATGTTCGGTATGTCTTATATCAGCGAAGCATTTAGTATTGTATTGTCAATCGTAACTATCATTTTTATAATCAATGCATTTAACTTAATTGATGGTATAAACTTGTTGGCTGGAAGTGTAAGTGTCGTTATATCTTTGTCGTTTGGTGCGTGGTTTTATTTTTATGGATTTAATGATTATGCTATTCTAGCAGCGGCAATGAGTGGAGCGGTTTTGGCTTTTCTTCGATATAATGTCACACCAGCAAAAATTTTCATGGGTGATTCAGGTAGTTTATCTATTGGATTGTTAGCAGCTGTTTTGGCTATTCAGTTTATTGAAAAGAATGAAATGATATTGCATCAACATGTTAGTTCAGGAATACAAATCACAGCGTCGCCAGCCATGGCAATTGCTGTTTTAATTATTCCTATTTATGATGCATTTCGTGTTTTTGCAATGCGTTTAATTAAAAGGAAATCACCTTTTATAGCAGATAGAAATCATATTCATCATCGTTTATTAGATTTAGGGTTTTCACACGTAAAATCTACATTTATTTTAATTACTGTAAATATTTTATTTATTATTTTAACCTATTTTTTACAGCATTTTGGAAATTTCCTATTAATGTGTTTTGAGTTGGCTTTGGCAATGTTGCTTACATTTGTTTTATTTTCTTTTAGCATTAAAAAAAAAATAGAGGTAGTTAAAGAATCCAAAATCGAAAATGACAAACCAATTAATTTATCTATGAAAATAGATATGCAGTAAATTATTAAAGTTTTTTTAAGAACCTATAAAATAATCTGATGCTGTTTTATAACTGCACACAATTCACTCACCATCATCGCAGTCGCGCCCCAAAGTACCTTGTTGTCTAAGTCGTAATACGGTGCCATTAAATTAAAACCAAGCGCATTTTGTATCTTTTTTTCTTTTATAATTCCATCTTCAAAAAACCGAGACAACGGTATTTCTAATACACCTGCAACTTCCTTTGTTTCTAATGCTAATCTTGGAATTTCTTGCATAATTCCAACAAATGGATATACCATAAAATTACTGGCAAATACAAACACTTCGGTCAGATTGCCAACTACTTGTATATGATTACTTTCAATTCCAACTTCTTCATGCGTTTCTCGCAAGGCAGCATGTAAAAAACTAGCATCACTTTTTTCAATTTTTCCACCAGGAAAGGCAATTTGTCCACTATGAACACCATCATATTGTGGTCGTTCAATAAGTAATAAATGTGGTATATTCTCTTTCGGATAAATTACTGCCATTACTGCACCTTCTTTCGGTTTTATAAAAGATGGAGCATCTATATTTTTATTAATCTTCAAATAAGGTTTCAGTTGAACTTGCCCACTTTTTCCAGGAAGTGGTTGTTTAAATGCCTCAATTAATTGGATGGTGAAATTTTCAAACATATTATAAAAATAAAAAAAACAATCAGAATAAAAATCTATAAATCTTTTTGTGTCCACTAAGTGTACTTTTAAACAAAATACCTAATTTTATGTACTTAATTATTCACATTAATTTCATAAATTTGAATACATTTAACTCAATACATTTAAAATGAAAAAAATATTTACCATAGTATGCATTCTTGGTTTTACATTTGGTTGTAAAAAAGATTCTAATAAACTTCCAACTGTGGAAGGAAATTTATCAAAAATTGCGTTTGGATCTTGTTGTTATCAAACCGCAGATATTTATCCAGTTTTTCAAAAAATATTTGATGCAAAGCCTCAATTGTACATTGCTGGTGGCGATAATATTTACGGTGATGTAGTCGCATTGCTACCTGGTGATTCAGCATTCATAGAAGGTTCTTACAGAAAATTATTCTACCAATCTAACGAATGGATAAAATTAAGACAGACAGTTCCTATGATTGCTACTTGGGACGACCATGATACAGGCATGAACGATGGCACTAGCGACAATCCATCTAAAACATTTGCAAAATCTTTATTCTTCAAATATTGGGAAATTCCAGAAAGTGATGATCGTCATAACAGACCTGACGGAGGAATTTATGGTTCATACTATTATGGAGACGATGCACACAAAGTACAAGTTATAATGCTTGATTTAAGATATAATCACACACCATACAAAGCAGCAGGACCTGGCGCTGCTCTTTCTGGTTACGATACAATGTTATCTCCTGATGCTACTATCTTAGGTGCTACTCAATGGTCTTGGTTAGAAGGAGAATTAAGAAAACCAGCGAAAGTAAGAATTGTTATGTCTTCATTACAATTTAACGCACCTTACAGTGGCAGCGAAAATTGGGCAGTTTTACCATTAGAAAAACAAAGAATGTTAGATTTAATTAGATCTACTCAAGCAAATGGCGTGTTTTTCTTAAGCGGTGATGTTCATTTTGCAGAATTTACTAAAACACAACCAGCAGGAATGTACCCAATTTACGATTTTACTTCAAGTGGAATTACACATAATGAAGGTAAAATAGCTGCTACAAACAACGCTATTAGGCTTGGTCAAGGTTTTGATGGAAAAAATTATGGTATGATTTCAATAGATTGGGACGCAACACCTGTAACAATTAAAGTACAAATCTTTAGTATTGATGCAGCTCAAACACCTAAAATCTCATACACAGTTAATTTAGATGATTTGAAATTTTAAGCAATTAATTAATTATTATAATTCATAAAAGAGCAGCTTAATTACTGCTCTTTTTTTTAATTTTGAAGGATGGATATTTTTGAACATATCGTTGCATTGCAAAACGAAATAAATGAAACAACTTTTTCTACTGCTGATGATGCAGAAAAATTTCGTATTCGCTTTTTAGGAACTAAAAATATTTTGAAAGATATTTTTAGTGAAATTAAAAATGTGCCAAACGAACGCAAAAAAGAATTTGGACAAGTAGTGAATGTAGTGAAACAAGCTGCAGAAGAAAAACATGCTCTTGCTAAAGAAAAATTTGAAGCAAATAATTCATCAGCCAACAAAGATATTGATTTAACCTTGCCTGGTGATGTGGTTACCATTGGTGCGCGTCATCCAATACAATTGGTTAAAAATCAGATTGTAGATATTTTTAAACGACTTGGATTTGCAGTACAGGAAGATCGTGAAATTGAAGATGATTGGCACAATTTTACTGCATTGAACATGCCTGAAGATCATCCTGCTCGAGATATGCAAGATACATTTTTCGTGAATATCAATCCAGATATTGTTCTTCGTACGCATACATCTTCGGTGCAAGTGCGCACGATGGAAAATCAAAAACCACCAATTCGTATTTTGTCACCAGGTCGTGTATTTCGTAATGAAACCATTTCAGCACGAGCGCATTGCTTTTTTCATCAGGTAGAAGGTTTATACATTGATGAAAATGTTTCATTTGCCGATTTATTACAAACGCTGGATTTCTTTGTAAAAGAAATGTTCGGACAAGACGTGAAAATTAAATTGCGTCCTTCTTACTTTCCGTTTACAGAACCAAGTGCCGAAGTTGATGTCACTTGTTTTATTTGTGGAGGCAAAGGTTGCAATGTTTGCAAATACACAGGTTGGGTCGAAATCTTAGGTTGCGGAATGGTAGATCCAAAAGTGTTGGAAAACTGTAATATAGATCCAAAAAAATACAGTGGTTTTGCTTTTGGAATGGGTATTGAACGAATTACGATGTTGAAATATCAAATCAAAGATTTACGCTTATTTTCTGAAAATGATGTTCGTTTCTTAGAACAATTTAAATCGGTTTTATAACATAATTAACCGACATTTATACCATGATTTTAATAGATGATGTATTAATTAGTGATGATGTAATTGACATACAATTTGTATGCAACATCAAAAAATGCAAAGGTATTTGTTGCGTAGAAGGCGATAGTGGCGCGCCTGTTGAAAAATCTGAAACTAAAATCCTTAAAAAAATCTATCCTAAAATAAAAAAATATTTATTGGCAGAAGGCATTGAAGCTATAGAAAAACAAGGCACTTTCGTTGATGAACCAGATGATGAATATACTTCATATGCAACACCTTTAATAAATGGTGGTGCTTGTGCGTATGTGAATTATGAAAATGATGGAACCATAAGTTGTGCTATAGAAAAAGCATGGAAAGATGGTGTAACAGATTTTAGAAAACCAATTAGTTGTCATTTATATCCAATTAGAATTAAACAAATGGAAACGGTAACAGCCGTAAACTATGATGTTTGGGACATTTGTGGTGATGCTTGTTCACTTGGTAAAAAATTAAAAGTACCAGTGTATGTTTTTTTGAAAGATGCTTTGAGACGAAAGTTTGGCGATGAATTTTACACCACATTAGAACAAGCTGCAACACAGCACAAGTAGTTTCTTATAAAGTTCCTAACGCAATTCTCACCATATCATTAAAAGAATTTTGTCTTTCTTCGGATGACGTTGTTTCGTGTGTTACCAAGCTATCACTAATAGTAGTAATAGCCAATGCGTTTGCTCTGTATTTTGCAGCTATCGTATATAATGCAGCAGCTTCCATTTCTACACATAAAACGCCATATTCGGCCCATTTTTTATACATGTCTGGATTGTCATCATAGAATTCATCAGACGATAAAATATTGCCTGTTTTAACAGTAATATTTAGCGATTGCGCTACTTGATATGCTTTTAATAACAACTCAAAATTTGCAGTTGGTGCAAAATCAGAGCCGTTAAATTTGTTCCAGTTTACCGCTGAGTTGGTGCTGGCTGCTAAGGCAAATACTATATCTTTTAAATGTACATCTGGCTGAAATGAACCAGCAGTTCCAATCCTGATTAAATTTTTTACATCATATTCACGAATCAATTCATTTACATAAATTGAAATAGATGGAATTCCCATACCTGTGCCTTGTACTGAAACGCGTTTGCCATTGTAATAGCCAGTATATCCAAGCATTCCACGCACTTCATTATAACAAATTACATCTTGCAAAAAAGTGTCAGCAACATGTTTTGCTCGAAGCGGATCGCCTGGTAATAGTATTGTTTCTGCAATTTCTCCTTTTTTGGCTGCTATATGTATGCTCATAATTTCTTTTATTAATAAGTTTGTTCGTTCCCTTTTTGTCCAGTTACAATCTGAATACCGTTACTCGTTCCAATTCTATCGATACCTAAATTAATATATTGGATAGCTGTTTCAAAATCTCGAATGCCACCACTTGCTTTTATTTTTATTTTATTTTGTGTGATGGATTTCATCAAAGCAATATCTTCTAGCGTTGCGCCACCAGTTCCAAAGCCAGTAGACGTTTTTACAAAATCAGCTCCAGCATTTACCGTTAATTGTGTTGCAATATTCTTTTCTTCATCTGTTAAATAACAAGTTTCGATAATTACTTTTAGAATATTATTTCCAATTGCTTTTTTAATTAATCTTATTTCATTTTCAACCAAATCTACTTTTCTATCTTTCAAAAACCCAATATTTATTACCATATCAATTTCATCAGCACCATTATTTATAGCGTTTTCTGCTTCATTTATTTTGGATAGTGTATCCATTGCGCCTAAAGGAAAACCAACAACAGCAGCAATTTTTATAGTAGAGTCTGTCAGTGTTTTTTTGCATAATTCTACGTAACAACTATTTACACAAACTGCCTGAAAATTATATTCTATTGCTTCTTTGCATAATTGAATAATATCATTTTCTGAAGCAATTGCTTTTAATAAAGTATGATCGATGTATTTTGAAAGGTTCATGTTTTTTTTGTTCCTCAAATTTACAATAAAATATTTCTCAAAAGAATGTAAAGAACAAATACACAGTTTAATGGTTATATATTTTGTATGAAACTAATTTTTAAACGCAAATCGTATTCCGAATATTCGGAACATACATCGTAAATTATTACTTTTACATCATGACAGATATTTTAATTATTGGTTCTGGTATTGCAGGTTTAAGTTTAGCAGTAAAAACAGCAGAACAATTTCCAGATAAAAAAATTTTAGTGCTTACCAAAGCAAATGAGGACGATACGAATACACAATATGCACAAGGTGGCATCGCTGTTGTTACTGATTTTGAGAAAGATACTTTTGATAAACACATTGAAGATACACTGATTGCAGGCGATGGTTTATGTAATAAAGAAATTGTTGATTTGGTGATTCGTGAAGGCAGACAACGTGTAGATGAACTGATAAATTGGGGCACCAATTTCGATAAAGGCAACGAAGGTGATTATAAATTAGGAAAAGAAGGTGGTCACTCAGAGTTTCGTGTGTTGCACTATAAAGATATTACTGGTTGGGAAATTGAGCGCGCATTACTGGAAAAAGTGCATCAAACAAAAAATATAGAAGTGTCACAACATCATTTTGTAATTGATTTATTGACACAGCACCATTTAGGAAGAATTATTACGCGTGTAACAGAAAATATCCAATGCTATGGTGTGTATGTGTTGGATAGAAAGACCAATCAAATAGAAAAAATTGAAAGTAAAATAGTAGTATTAGCAACTGGTGGTTTTGGACAAATTTATCGAGCAACCACCAATCCTAATATTGCAACAGGTGATGGAATTGCTATGATTTACAGAGCGAAAGGTCGTGTTGGAAATTTAGAGTTTGTACAATTTCATCCAACTGCATTGTATGAACCAGGTGTGAGTCCAAACTTTTTAATTACCGAAGCAGTGCGTGGTGATGGTGCCATTTTGCGCACTAAAAACGGCATCGACTTGATGGCAAATTACGATAAGCGTGGTTCTTTAGCTCCGCGTGATATTGTGGCGCGTGCGATAGATAATGAAATGAAAAAAAGTGGTGAAGATCACATGTATTTGGATTGCAGACACATGGACAAAGATAATTTTCTGCATCATTTCCCAAATATTTACGAAAAATGTAAATCAATAGGTATTGATGTTTTTAAGGATATGATACCGGTTGTTCCAGCTGCACATTATGCTTGCGGTGGAATTAATGTTGATGAATTCGGACGCACTTCTATCAAAAATTTATACGCTTGCGGTGAATGTAGCAACACCGGTTTACACGGTGCGAACCGTTTGGCAAGTAATTCGTTGCTCGAAGCAGTTGTGTTTGCACATAGAATATTTACTGATGTTTGTGAAAAATTGCCTTCGATTGAATTTGCAACCGAACAATTTCCTGAATGGAACGCAGATGGCACCACTGACCCAAAAGAAATGGTTATCATTACACAAAGTATAAAAGAACTCAAAGATATAATGAGTAATTACGTTGGTATTGTGCGCAACAACGGACGTTTAAAACGTGCGCAAGAACGACTTTATTTATTATTTAAAGAAACCGAAGAATTATACGAAACCACTACGATTTCGCCGCAATTGTTAGAGTTACGCAATATGATTACCATTGGCTATTTGATTACACGAAGCGCGATGTTGCGTAAAGAAAGTCGTGGTTTGCATTACACTACTGATTATCCAAACCATGCAAAAGATGCTGAGGAAACGATGTTGTAGGATTTTTTACAACAACTGAAAGCACAAATACTTTATAGTTAATCCGTTTTTCAAATGCATTTTTTCGTAGTAGGTTTGGATGTTGTGCAGCTCTTCATTTTTGTTCATTGCATACACATCAGTATAATCTTTTAAAATTTTAGAAGGAAATTCTGCTAAAACTTCTTTTGTGTACTTGTATAATAAATCGCTGTCTGTTTTCAAATGAATCAAGCCATCTTTTTTCAAAAACTGTTTATAGATTTCTAAGAATTTTTTTGATGTTAATCTTCTTTTGTGATCGCCATCGCGCGGAAACGGATCGGAAAAGGTGATCCAAATCTCATCCACTTCATCTGTTGTAAAATATTCATTCAAATGGTCAATCTGATCGCGAATAAAACATACATTTTGCAGATTTTCCATGTTTACAATTCGTGTCGCGCTCCAGATTCTATTGCCTTTTATATCAACGCCAATGAAATTTTTTTCAGGAAATAATTTAGCTAAACCAATGGTGTAATCGCCTTTTCCGCAAGCCAGTTCTACGATAATTGGCGCATCATTTTTAAAGAAATCAGTTTTCCATTTTCCTTTCAGCACAGGCTTTTTTTCAAACACATTATGCATGTTTGCCAGTTCTGCAAATTTTACGAGTTTGGATTTGTTTGCCACGGATTTTTTTTGCAAAAATAGGATTTTAAATCTTCAAGGTTTTTAAAACCTTAAAGATTTATTGTATCAAATTTCCACAGTCTTCTGCTGCTTAGAATAATTCAAGATTTTTTGGATGCTGTCGTTGCTCGGTGAATCGCCAGCATCTTCGTCAATTTTGTTTTTCACGTGACGTAGCTGTGCGAATTCTTGTTGCAACGAGCTGTCATTTTTCAAGGCAGCCTCAACTGCGTTTGCTTCTGTTTCGTTGGTTTCGTTGTAAAGGTGTTTGACAAGAATTTCGCGTGTAAAATTTTGTTGCATAAGATTGATTTTCTTAGTAAACGAAATTTAGTACATTTTATTTTATATTACTATAATTTTCCATGTATTTTTTTAATAAAATGTTGATTTACGCTTCTACTAGCCACACTTCGACAAGCTCAGTGTGACATTGTCAGACTGAGCTTATCGAAGTCAATCGCCACCTGTTCCTTTAAAATAGTCGTCTTTGAACCGAAAAAGCACATTAAATGTAGTTAAACTGCCATAAATTCTGGTAATATATTGCTGTAGTTCCACTTTTTCTGAATCAGATAACTTTGATGCATTAATTTTTTGTTCCATTACACGCAAGCGATCGCGCGTCATCACAATTTTGTGAAAGAATCCATCAATTGGAATTTCTTTGGATTGCAACGTTTTATCAAAAGGTTGTAATATAAGATTTCCATTTTCCCATTTGTCAGCCATTTTACAATCTTCAATTGGTTCAGTTAACGGTTCAATAATATCTTGCAGAACTTTTTTAATCTCATCTAAGGAAACTGAATTTTTATCTTTTTCTACTAATTTAATTAAAACAAAACCATCAAATCTTTTTGAAATTTCTTTTTCGCCGTGTTCTGAACCAAAATAAATATTGTAAGAATATTCGTCGCTGTCGTCAATAACTATTCCTTGTCCAAATTTTGGATGTTCTATTTTGGTGCCAATAGATAATTCTGTCATGTTTTAAATTTTAGCGAAAATAGAAAAGCGATTTTATATTTGCAAATTATAATGTCTGAACTATGATTTATATGATTGAATGATGTTTGTGATTAATTGATTTTTTATCTGAGCAAATCAGTGCTATCTGTGAGAAAAACTATTTCACTATTTCAACAATTTTATTCAGCAGCCAGTCTTTATCAGAACAGGTAAAATCTTTGTTGATTTCATCCCTAAGTGCTGTAAGTTTTGCCTTTTCATTTGCTGGTAAATTTACCAGTTTGGTAATGTATTTATAAAAATTTTTATTGCGTTCTCTGAATTCTTCTGTAATTTCTTTAGTAGTGTAAACGTATTTTTTAAATGCGTTAATTGTGCTGTCTAACACGTCAAAATAACGTTTTTCATTTTCTTTACTAAGTTCAAAATAGAGTTTAATGTATAATCGTTTGGAATCAATTTTATAGAAAATATCTTTATATTTTGCGGTGTTTAAAAGCACTAACGCATCTTCTAATTTATGTTGATGAAACAAGATATTGGCTTTGTTATAATTGTATACATCTTCTTTAACTTCTTCATCTAAATATGAATGAAAGCGTTCAATAAAATTAATAGCTCTGTCAAACTGTTTGTCGTGCGTAGCTACAGAAATATAGTTTTTAACGGTAGCTATAGAAATAGTGTTATTGGCTTCTAAAATAATATGTTGTGCTTCTAAAAAATCATACCAAGCTAATAACTCATTATTAAAAAAAGATTCTTTTTGATTGATTTTTTGGATACAATGATTTATAATAATCGTTACAATTAGCTTCAATTCATTTTTAGAAATATTGTTATGGTTTTTGAAGATTTCTTCTTTGTTCAGGAAATATACTTCTTCTTTCTGTTCAACGATTAATTCATTTAATGATTTATAAAACTTTGCCAAACTGCATAAATCATTTTCATTTGACAATTCGTTATACAAATTGGTGTGATAAAGCGTTTCTAATTTATATTGTTGACTTATTGTAAAATCGTTCAATGTTTTCTGAGCTTCTTTGTAATTGGCGTATCTTGAATTATACTTTAGTTGGTAGTGAATATTTATCCATTCTAACTTGTATTTAAACGCCAGTAAATCCATGTCTTCTGGCATTTTTTCTATTGCTTCAAATGTTTGTTTATAAGTAGCGTCAAAAAATTTGGTTAAATCATTTTCTAAATAAAATTGCAATAAATAAAATTGATTTTCGCGTTGATTATTTTTAGCATACGAAAACGCAATAAAGTCTTCTGTTATTTTTAACAAATCAGACATGATGTTTAACATGCGTTTTTCATCATAGGATTTTGCTGAAAACAGGTATTTGTGTGCTTTGTTCTTTTCTAATTTTTTTGATTCAAAATTTGGAAACTCAGCATGTATTAATTCAAATAATTTTATGGTTGCATTTTCTCTTTTCGACTTATATATATTAATGTATTGACTAAAATTGTTTATCTTAGATTCATCAAACTTTTTAAAAACTACTAATAATTTTGAATTGTACATTGTAGAAAAAAATTAAACCAAAACGATGATGAAAAATAAGCACATTTTTATTCTGATTATAACATTAGCCGTTCTTTTTAACAGCAGTTGTAAAAAAGAAGTAGTAAAAACAGTTAGCACTTCTAAAAGTATCCAATTATTAAGTTTTGTTAGTGAAAAACAGATTAGTTCAGGTTATAAAGTTACCATAAATTGGCTAGACTTAGATTCTGCTAACAATACATCTTATGATACTCGGCTCTTTGATTTGTTTAATCAACAGACATTTACAAACAATACTACTGGAAACAGACAAGTGGTATTGAATGATGTAGGTGAAAGCCAACCATATGCGTTACGAATCATATCGAATCCAAAATTAGATAGCACAAAAATACGGTTTAAGGTTACTCAAGGCAACGTTGATATTACCATTTTTGATAGATGGTAACAACGTAAATTCCAACTCTATTTTGATTCTAAATTCGATTTTTTGTAGAATCTAAATTCAGGCCCAATAAACTGATTATCAACATATATTGCCATTTTAGTAAATGCTAAAATGGCATTTTTCATGCATTTAAATCTGATAATCGCTTCAAAAAGTAATTTTTTATGGCTTTTCAATGATGCAATTTTGTATTGTCAATAAGACGAACCAATTATTCATCATTAAAAATTAAACAACATGAAATCACAGATTCACGAACTCAAAAATTTGATTACAAAGAAAATGAGTAAAAATTTAAAATCAATCACACTTATCGCAATAGTAATCCTTGCTGTAAGCTGCAAAAAAAACAAATCAGTAAATCCAAATTTACCTATTGCCAATTTTACTATTATAGATGATACTATACCTTATGGCATTGGCTCTAATCTGGTTTTCGATTTCACTAATACATCTAGCAATGCAACCACTTATCGCTGGGATTTTGGTGGTGGTTATACTACTACAGAAACTAATGGTCATATTGCATACACAACAACAGATTTAGTCAATTTTTTCTCAACAAATACAGTAGTTGGCGGTGATATCTATCATTCCAATCAAGTAAAATTAATTGCTAAAAACGGAAACGATTCAACTATCATTACAAAAACAATTGTGGTAAGAGAAGAGCTTTAGAAATAAAAAATTTGCTCAAATATTTTAATACAATTTCATTTAAAGCATTATATTTAATCTATAAAAAAATCAACATGAAAAATCAATTCAATATAACTTTAGCTTTAATTATAGCATTAACATCGCTACAAGGTTGCAAAAAAGATAGCAATTCAAACAATCCAACTGGACAAGAAATTTTAACCATGAAAGTGAATGGTGTTGATTGGGTTGGTGATGATAATCTAGCTGGATATATACAAACCACAAACAACAAAGCATATATTGGTGGAAGAAAATCAGCTACTGATGAAACCTTAATTATAAGTAATATTCCTGTAACTGGTCTTGGTACCTATCCAATAATTCCAACACCAGGACAAGGTATAACATTTTTAAAAGACGGTGTTTCTCCTAAACAATATCGAGTAACTACAACTTTTCCTAAATCAAGAGCTTCGTTTACAATTACAAAACTAAACGGCGGATCTGTATTAAACAATATTGAAGGTACATTTTCTGGTGCATTATATTATAGCGCAACGGATTCGGTAGTAATTACAAATGGCATTTTTAAGTTTAATTAATTTAAAAACAGAATTGGTTCGGTTAAAATAAAGATATTAGAATATAGAAAAAAAATCATTTATTATACTTAATTAAATCTACAAAACGCTTCATTACGAAGCGTTTTTTTTATGTGTAAAATTACTTAAACCATGATTATAGGTTAAAGATGGACTTGATTCTTAGCAGTATTATTTTCTGTAAAATCTGTGTAATCTTTGAGCAAAATGATGTATTTGAATAATTTTTTTAACTAAAAAACTGTAATAAAACTCTACTTTTTATTTTGCTTAAATATCAATTAATCTATTGATAAACAGTATTTTATTATTTAAGAAAAATTATATTTATACTCAAAAACACAGTGCTGAAAATCGATAATTGGCTCAAAAAGTAATTTTTTACCGATTGGTATTGATACATCTTTGTATTGTCAATAAGACGAACCAATTATTCATCATTAAAAATAAACAAAATGAAATTACAAATCACAAAAATCGCAATCTGCATCTTAGTTGTACTATCAACTATTGCATGCAAAAAAGAAGAAACAGTAACACCTAACGCATCATTAGATCAATATTTAACGATGCAAGTAAACGGAAGAAATTGGGCATCTACCAATGCAACAGAAGGTACTTATATGGCTGACATTATTGATGCGGCAACTATTACAGGTATGTCAAATGATACTTCGGTAATGGTTTCACTTTCCGGTGCTGATTCAGTAGCATCGTACAATGTAAAACAAAGAGGTTTGTTTCGTTATCTAAGTCTGCGCGGCGATTATCAATTAAGATCGACAAGCACAAAAGGACACATGACTATTAATATCACTAATAGAGTAGATGATCCCAAAAGCGACCTGGATAAAATCACAGCTACATTTTCAGGTGTTATTTATAACATCTACAATGCAAATGATTCCGTAATAATTACTAACGGACAACTTGGCTTTAAATAAATCAAAATAAAGAATCCATTCAATAAAAAATAAAAACAAAACTCATGACAACAACATCATCATTCAGAAATTTGATTACAAAGAGTATGAATACAAAACAAATTTCAAAAATCGTATGTGTAATCATGTTGGTATTTTCCATGATTGCCTGCAAAAAAGAAACACCAGTAACGGTTGATAACATTAAACCAAAAATGCAACTGCAAATAACTGGTTATGCTGTCAACAAAACGTTTTACAGCGATAGTACGGATTACTATTCTACAGGTTCCTTATACTTAAAACCTGATTTATCATACGATTTCACGTTAACAATTACGGATACTGGTGGCGTTAATTGGCTGCAAATGCAATCAGATACAAATGTGTTTAATATACAAAACTTTGCATCCATACCAACACCAGCAACATACACCATTGTGTCTGACATAAGCACCTATAAAATTTTAGGCGACAGAGCAAATCCTTACAAAAGCTACATCATGACAGGAAATATTAAAGTAAGAAGCAACGCACAAAGTACAGATCCTCATGTTTTACAATGCATAGGCAGCGATTACACACCAAATATAGTAGGCTTAAACATTCCATTTATTATTACCAATCAACCACCAAATGGTTATGGCTGGAAAGAACTATAATACTTATCAAAAAATAATTAAATCACAAAAATAAATAAACAAAACTCATGACAACAACATCATTATTATTCAGAAATTTGATTACAAAAAGTATGAATACAAAACAAATCTCAAAAATCGGATGTGCAATTATGCTTGTATTTTCTATGATCGCTTGCAAAAAAGAAGGCCCAGTTGTAAGAGATTCCGTAAAACCACATTCAACTTTACAAATTTCTGGTGGTGGCTTTAGCAAAACATTCGATTCAGATAGTGATTACACTTATGGTCAATTAAATCTTAAACCAAATACAAAATATAATTTCAGCTTAGCAGCATCAGACACAGGTGGTTTGCGTTTATTAGAATTGCAAATGCCTTCGGATTTAACATTTGGAACAATAACTAGTATTACAGCACACACAGAACGCACAAGTGGTATATCAAAAATCTTTTCTGTTACTGGCACAGCTTCTGATCCATACACAAGTTTTATTATTTCTGGAAGCTTTACCACACAAGATGTGCAACAAGGTGAAGATTTAGGATATAGTATTTATTCAGGAGCACGTGATTATGGAAATTTAGTAGGTGCAATTAGCGTTTCATGTTTAGTTTCGTATTCACCACCTTATGGCTATGGCTGGATTTCAATTTTTTAATCAACTGCAATATAAAAAGATCATCCTGTTTATTTTTGATTAATTGGTTCCTTTGGATGAAAACTGTCTCGTCTTTGATGAGGCAGTTTTTTATATTTAGTGCAATCTGTTAGAGAAACTAAATTACAAAAGCAATTTCCTTAAAGCCAAATTTTTCTTCCGAAATTTCGGAACCATTTTTAGTTTCTACAATCAAATTTCCATATTCATCAACATCTTTAATTTTTCCTTCAAATTCAATGTCATTTTTTTTAAAGATTGATGAAATATTATATCGAAATAAATTTTCTAAATAATCACTTTTCAATCGATTGAATTTTCGTTCTTTCAACAGTAAAAAATATTTTTCTATCGATGCTAAAAGATGATTTAACACGTCATTTTTATTCATTTCATTTTCTAAAACTAAACTCAAACTCGTTGCATTGATATCTTTTGCAAAATTTTCCTGATTAACATTTAATCCAATTCCAATAACAGAATATTTAAGATGCATGCCAACAATGGTGTTTTCTATCAAAATTCCGGCGATTTTTTTTGTGTTTATATAGATATCGTTTGGCCATTTTATTGAAGCAGCTTGTTGCAATTGCTTTAGGAAAGATTGCATTCCAAGAGAAATTGCCATATTCAGCCAAAATTGTTCTGTAGCTTTTAAAAACGAAGTTTGATAAATTATGCTGAAAGTGAGGTTTTTATGTGCTTCGCTCTGCCAAATATTGCCTGTTTGACCACGACCGGCAAACTGTTCGTCTGCTAAAATGACAGTTCCATTAATTGGACTGCTTTTTGCAAGCATTTCCTTAGCGTAATTATTGGTAGAATCTACTTTTGGCAAATGTTCAAGAACTTTTCCTGTAAATAAAGTGTTGCTTATAATAATTTCCAAAATTTAGTAGCTTTGAGTGAAATTATAAATAAAAATCGTTTGGAAAAATTAAAAGTAAAGAAAACAGTAAAAAAAATACAATTACCGAATTTAACTGATTTAGTGGTTTCACTAATTCAAGATAAAAAAGGCAATGATATTGTAAGTTTAGATATGCGTGAAATTCCTGAAGCTATCACGGATTACTTCGTGATTTGTCATGCTGAATCAACAACACAAGTACGTGCCATTACAGATTATTTGGAAGAAGAAGTGCGTAAACAAACTAATTTGAAACCATATCACGTTGAAGGTCGTTCAAATGCAGAATGGTGTTTGGTTGATTTTGGCGACGTAATTGTGCATATTTTCCAAACAGAAAAAAGAGAATTTTATCAGTTAGAAGATTTATGGAACGATGCAAAATTTCAACATTACGCAAACTGATTAGAATAATATTATTATAAAACGCGTTGTAAATAATTTACAACTTATTGATTACGATTTAAAATATAAACATGGATTTTTTGCCCGAAAATGAAGAACCAAAAAAGAAAAAAGGTGGTTTCAATAGCTATTGGTTATTTGGATTGCTAATTGTTGCATTGTTAGCAACACAATTCTTAACCTTAAATCTAAATATTAAACAAACTACAGAAGATGAATTTTTTAGAAAATTAGTGCCTTCTGGTGATGTTGCTCAAATTACGATAGTAAATAAAGATAGAGAAGACGCTCGTGTTGAGGTTTACATTAAAGAAGATTCTTTAAAAGCTAAAAAACAATATTCCGATTTTAAACAAAATAAAATGGGTTTTGCAAACAAAGGTCCATTGTATTCGTTTGAATTAACTTCTGCTACATCATTCAAAGATAAATTAGATGCAATTCAAAATCAAACTCCTTTTGAAAAATTAATAAAAGTAAAAAACGAAACACAAAAAAGCATTTTCGACTTGTTACTATCAGCATTGCCATTTATTTTATTATTTGGCGTTTGGTTTTTTCTTATGCGCAAAGCATCTGGTGGAATGGGTGGCCCTGGTGGACAAATATTCAATATCGGAAAGTCGAAAGCAAATTTATATGATAAGGACACCAAAGTTAGCGTAACGTTTGATGATGTAGCTGGTTTAGATGAAGCAAAAGAAGAAGTAAAAGAAGTAGTGGATTTCTTAAAAAATCCGAAAAAATATACAGCACTCGGTGCAAAAATTCCGAAAGGTGTTTTATTAGTTGGACCTCCAGGAACTGGAAAAACATTATTAGCAAAAGCAATGGCTGGAGAAGCGCAAGTTCCTTTCTTTTCTATTTCAGGTTCTGATTTCGTAGAAATGTTTGTTGGTGTTGGTGCATCACGTGTACGCGATTTATTCAAACAAGCAAGAGAAAAAGCACCATGTATTATTTTTATTGATGAGATAGATGCCGTTGGTCGCGCGCGTGGAAAAAACATGATGCAAAGTAACGACGAGCGCGAAAGCACATTGAATCAATTGCTAGTAGAAATGGATGGTTTTAGCGGTGATAAAGGTATTATCATGTTGGCTGCAACCAACAGACCAGATGTATTAGATTCAGCCTTGTTGCGACCAGGTCGTTTTGACAGACAAATTTCTATTGACAAACCAGATCAAAAAGGTAGAGAACAAATATTCAAAGTGCATTTGAAAAAGTTGACTAAACTTGGACCAAATGTTACACCTGAAAAATTAGCTTCTTTAACACCAGGTTTTGCTGGTGCTGAAATTGCAAACGTTTGTAATGAAGCTGCTTTGGTTGCTGCGCGAAAAGAAAAAACGCAAGTAGAAGTAGAAGATTTTAACGAAGCAGTTGATAGAAGTATTGGTGGTTTAGAAAAGAAAAACAAAATAATATCACCACACGAAAAAGAAATAATTGCTTACCATGAAGCTGGTCACGCCATTTGTGGTTGGTATTTAGAACATGCACATCCATTATTAAAAGTAACCATTATTCCACGAGGAATTGCTGCACTTGGCTATGCGCAATATTTACCAAAAGAACAATATTTATATAGAACAGAACAGTTATTAGATGAAATTTGTATGACGCTTGGTGGTCGTGCTGCAGAAGAAATTGTATTTGGTAAAATTTCAACTGGTGCGCAAAACGATTTGCAACGCATCACACAATTATCGTATGCAATGGTAACAGTTTATGGAATGAATGAAAAAGTTGGAAATGTTTCGTTCTACGATCCACAACAAGATACCACTTTCACAAAACCATATTCTGATGATACTGCAAAAGTAATTGACGAAGAAGTGCGTAAATTAATTGATACTGCATACAAACGTACAGTTGCATTATTAACTGAAAAACGAGAACAATTAAATAAAATTGCAGAAGCATTATTAGCAAAAGAAATTCTATTTAAAACAGATTTAGATGACTTAATTGGCAAACGTACTTTTGACGAAGAACCAATTCCTGTGGCTATTGCTATAGATTAATATTTTTTGAAAGATAAATTTTAAAGAAGGTCTCGTTAAAAACGAGACCTTCTTTTTTTGTATTCAATTTATTTCACATCGATTCTAAAAAACAACCAACGCATTCAATTTTCTCTATATTTGTCGAAAATAATTTTTAATGAAATCCTGGAAATGGGAACATTTATCTGAATTAGTTAAATCATTATCTGTTAATGAGAAACGATATTTTGCGTTGATGCAAAAAAAAGATTCTAAAAGCAAAAATTATATAAAACTCTTTGACGCAGTCAATCAACAAGTAGAATCTAAAAAAATTATAGCGAAATTTTCTGGAACAAAAATGAATGTTTCTTACGAAAAAAGCTATTTGATAAAAATACTTTTAAAAAGTTTACGAAATTTTCACGAATCATCATCTATAGATACTATTATTTATCAAGCATTATTTGACATAGAAATTTTGTTAGATAAAAAGCTTTACGTGTTTTGTTTGGCATACACAGAATATTATTTAGCGTTATGCAAAGAATGCGAACTTTATGAATATCAGCTTCTATTATTGAAAGGAAAACGCAGATGTATTTTGCGAATGGGTAACAACGACGCATATGCAGCAAACAATATTATAGAAGCTTCAACAGAAATGAATTGCCTGCAAAAACTGGAAAACATCAACAACTTTAAAGCATTGCATCAAAATATGCATCAACTACTTAATCGCAAAGAAGGATTGGTAAATGCAGAAGATAAGGCAAGAATGAAAAAAATAATTGAGAATGAAATCTTAACCGATATCAATAATGCACATTCATTTTTAGCAAAGATGATGTTCTACGATATAAAAATTTGGTATAACGCTAATTGCATAAACAACCATTCTGTAGCGTATGATTTTTCGATTAAAAAAATTAAGTTATTAGAAAACAATACCTTCGTTCTAAAGTCTGCGCCACTTACTTATATGTCTGTATATGCTAACCAATACATTAGAGCGTACGCAATGCAAAAACTAGATGAACTGCCAAACATCATAGCAAAAATAGATTTGATTGCGAATAGTAAAAGTCCATTTATTTCGCAAGATATAAAGAATGAAGCGTTTGCACACAGCTCAGAAAAAATATTAGATTATTGCGTAGCTACTTTAAATTTCACAAAAGGTGTTCAATATTTTTTGCTCAATAAAAAGAGAATGAAGCAACAAAATTTTAAGCTGAATGATTTCTTTTTAATGACGCAACATTACTTTGTTGCTTATTTTTATTTTCATTTGAAAGAGTATAAAAATGCCATCAAACATATAAAAATAGTATTAGATGATTTTAAACCAGAAACAAGATTAATCACTTTTATTTGCGCAAAAATGATTAATATTTTAGTGCAGTATGAATTAGGAAATTTTGAGTTGATTCCTTATTTATTAAAATCAACCGAACGGATATTAAAATCAAATAAAATAGAAAATCCTGCTTTTTATTTAACCGATGCGTTATTAAAAAAATTAACGCCAACTACTTCTAAAAAAGATGCTAAAGAATTATTTACAAATTATTCATCGCAACTAAATAACTTAACCAATAGGTATGATATTGCTTTTGTACAAGATGTTGGTTTGCATTTTTGGGCTGAAGAAAAGCTTAAATAATACTTCTTTTTCACACATTTGGAATCCTATTTTTATTTTCACCAAATAGCTTATAATCAATTATTTGCACATTATATTTTTGATAAACCATCAAAAATATCATAGAAAAACGCAGTTAAATTGATTTTCGTGTGCGGTGTGCAATTATAATTTTGCGTTCATAAAAGTTATAAAAAAATTTAGCCATGAAAAAAAAATTAGTACTTATCATTCTTTTGAGTTTCATTTTCACACAACAAATAAATGCGCAATTTGGTATTGGTAAAGCCATCAAAAATAAAATTGATAAAAACAAAGAACCAGAAAAAACAGAAACAAAGAAAGTGGAAACCACACCTGCAAAAGTTGAAAAAACTCCAGAAGAAATTGAAACAGAATTAAAGAAAATTTCGTTTCCAGATAAAGGAATGAGCGATCCTGAATTAGAGAAAAAGATTATAGAAGTAATGAGCCGCTCACCTAAATATTATAATTTAGATGATATGAGTCAGCTGAAAGTTTTACATATCACTTCATACGACTGGTCTGTAAAAAAAGACAAATATGGCAGTATAGAAGCATTAATATTATGGGTTTGTATTGGATATCAAAAAGATGGAAAATGTATAAAGAAAGAATTTTATTTTAAAAGAGATTATTTAGGTGGTAGTGAATATCAAAAAACATTTCTTGGTGTTATTCCATATTCGTATACAACATCTTATGAAAAAGATATGTCATGCGAAGTTTTAAATGCATTAGCTGAAAAAGAAAAACCAACTGTTGTAGGTAAACCAACTTCTACTACAACATCGTCAAGTACTGCAAAAACAACGCAACCTGTAAAACCAACAGCAAGTAGCACAACTACAAAACCTGTAACTACTGGCACGGCTTCAACAACTGCTTTAGCCAATTCAACAGTTATTAGTTTAACATCTTTAGGCATCAACGCTACCATGTCTGCATCAAAAGGTACAGAAGTAATTAAAGATGGTGAGTTTAGAATCATTAGAAATAATGCTGCTGAAATTCAAGCAGAAGTAACTACGCTAACTTTAGCAGAAATGAAAGCAGATGTAAAAACGAATGATATGTATAATGGAACAGGAAAAATTTTAGCATCTAATTTAAATGGTTTTATTTTTTCTTGTGTCGAAGAAGGCGAAGATGAAAAACGTGTTCACTTAGAATTTTTCAAAACTATTGGCGGAAAAAAATATCGTTTTATAGACAACAGAATGAGTGAAGAAGCATATACGCTTGCAGATTTACAGCCATTCTTAGATGCATTGAATACAATCACTCCTAAATAAAATAGATTTATAATTATATCAATAACAAATCAAAGTAAAAACTTCACTTTAACTAAAAAATGGTCAGATAATTTACTTGTCTGACCATTTTTAATTTATAAGATTATTTTGCTTATTTTTAACAATGTTTAAAGCTGTCTATATTCGTTCTTATATTGTTGCGATGGTGCTTACGTTTATTGCAGCATTGATTTTATTTTACCTGAATTATCATTTTCATGGTGATGTTTGGGAAGGCATGCAGCTAGGAAATCCTGGTTTGTTTAGAGAATATTGTGAGTTGAATAAAATGGACTTTTTTATTCGTCAAACAGTAAATACCTATTCTAATTTAGCGTACTTCTTTTTAGGATGTATTATTTTTCAATTAGGTCAGTTTGATTCGCAACTCGATAACCATCGAAATCCAATTGCTAGTTTTCCATTTTTATCCTTGTTTTTTGGTTTGTGTATGATATATCTTGCTGTTGGCAGCGCTTTTTTTCATGCGTCTTTATCGTGGATTGGACAGCGTGTAGATATGAACGGAACGTATGGAATTTGCCTTTTTATGCTAGGCATCTGCATTTACAGAATTATCACTAAAACAGATCAGAAGAAAAAATTTAAAGCTGTTTTTGTGATAGCCATTTTAATTGCATTGTATGGGTTTTTCTATTTGCATTTAGTCGTTAAAAGCTTTGTGTTATTGCCTGCTTTAATAGGTTTAATTGTGCTTTTAACAGCATACAATTATATTAAAAACAAAGAACGCTACACCGTTCATTATGCAATTTTATCACTATTGTTTATGCTTGCTGCCTTTGTTTTAAGAACATTAGATGTGCAAAAAATTGGTTGTATGCCAACATCAATTTATCAAGGTCATGCACTTTGGCATTTATTTACAGGTATGAGTGTTTTCTTTCTGTATATGTTTTACAGAAAAGAAAATGCTATAGAGCAATAAGGATTCATTGTATGCGACCAACAGCAAACGACACGCAATGTGTCGCTATAACCACTTTTTAAAAATCACTTTCACCATCACTTTCACTATCACTTACTTATTTACAATCACCACTTTCTTTTATTTTTTGATAATACGCTTCGTATTGTGGTAAGATTTTTGAGATGTCAAATTGTTGCGCTTGTGCAAATGCATTTTGTTTAAAATGCGCTAATTTTTCTTCGTCTTGTAATAATTCTAAAGTACGTTTTGCCATGCCTTCAACATCACCAACTGGTAATAAAAAACCAGTTACACCTTCAATATTTACTTCTGGAATTCCACCAGCATTTGATGATACCACAGGCACTTCGCAAGCCATTGCTTCCAATGCAGCCAAACCAAAACTTTCTGTTTCTGATGGCATTAAAAACACATCTGCAACTGCCAATAATTCTTCTACCGCTTCTTGTTTTCCTAAAAACCGAACATCCATTTGTGTACATAAAGAACGTGCTAAAACTTCAGTATTTTGTCGTTCCGGACCATCGCCAATCATTAATAATTTTGATGGAATTTCTTTCGATATTTTTGCAAAAATTTGAATTACATCTTCTACGCGTTTTACTTTTCTAAAGTTAGAAGTATGTACTAAAATCTTTTCGCCATTTGGTGCAATCGCTTTTTTAAAATGGTCTTTATTGGTTTTTTTAAATCTTGAAAAATCAATAAAGTTTGGAATCACTTCAATCTCATTTTTTATATCAAAATGCGCAAACGTATCTTGGCGCAAACTTTCCGAAACAGCGGTAACACCACACGATTGATTGATGGAATAGGTGACAACAGGTTCGTATGTTGGATCTTTTCCAACTAAGGTAATATCAGTTCCGTGCAACGTAGTAATTACTGGCACACTGATGCCTTTTTGCAATAAAATTTGTCGCGCCATGTAAGCAGCTGAAGCATGTGGAATCGCATAATGTACATGAAAAATATCGAGCTTTGCATTAATGGCAACATCGACTAGTTTACTTGCTAATGCAGTTTCGTAAGGTGCATAATCAAATAATGGATAATCATTTAAACGCACTTCATGAAAGAAAATATTTTCGTTAAAAGTATCTAGTAAACGTGCTGGTTCTTTGTACGTAATAAAATGCACTTTGTGTCCTTTTTGTGCCAATCCTTTACCGAGTTCAGTAGCAATGACACCGCTTCCGCCAAAAGTTGGATAACAAACGATTCCGATATTCATACAATTTGAAAATTTGAAGATGAGATAATTTGAAAATTATTGTACAAAGATAACAGAATTCGGATGAATAGGTTTTAGATAATGATACTGATTATTCTTATGGCTTTGCAACAATCAATCGCAGAGCACAAGTGAAAGATGGTTGTGTTCTGAAATGTCCATATTTTTTGTCCCAATTTCCAGATTGTAAATCATTTGCTAATCGACGTACTAATTCATTTTCTAAATCTTCTTTTAAAAAACTCCAAGCTGATTGCGATAAACGAACTTCTTTTTCTAAAAATGCTTCTGGTCTTCCGTAAAAAGCTTCCTGAAAACCATCTACACAATCTAATGGAATTGGAATGGATTTTACTTCGCAATTTCCACCAAGTGCATTTACAATGAAATCAATCGTTGGATATCGTGCTTTTTCTACTTCTATCAATTCAGGAAAATAATGTGCATTCCAAAAATTATCTAAGGCATCAGGATCAAATGTCATTATTAGAACTTGATTTTTACTTACACGTCGCAAATCCTTCAAACCTTTATTTATATCTGGCCAATGATGCACCGTAACCATTGCCATTGATGCATCGAACGCATTGTCATCAAATGGCAAAGCATCTGCAGTACCTATAATTGCTGGTATTTTGGCGTTTGCTGTACGTTGAGAGCGCATTACCATAGAAGGTTCAACAGCAACCACATATTTATCGGTTGGTTCATAAGAACCAGCACCAGCACCAACATTTAAAACTGTTTTTGCATCACTTAATGCTTCATGCACATAAGCAGCAATGCGTGGATCTGTTTGTCTGTGGCTAGCATATTTTTGACCAGATTGATCGTAATTAAATGCTGGATTTTCGATTTTCATTTTATAAGTTTCAGTATAGAATTGAAAGAAAGATAAGAAAATCGGTATAGTTAAATATCATTTTCTAAAGAAGTTTGCAAATTTTATACATTTAGCATAAAGATTGTTATGAATTTTTTATATTTGAAACATGAAAAAATACTTTTTATCGCTCTTTACATTTTTTTTTAGTTTAATATCATTATCTGAGAACACATTTCCACGTATGAATATAGGCAATGCTCATTATTATTTTATTAATGAGCTTGTTCCAGTTTTTGATTCCAGTTTAAATAAAATAAATATTTATTATGTAAAGAATGATAAAGATAGTGTACTTAATAATATTGTTCAATACGACCGACTTGGTAGAATTTCTTCATTTATGTTTTTAAATGGAAGAAATATTTCTAGAAAAAGTGAAATCAAATATTTTGAGAATACAGATGTTGTTTTAAGTGATATTACTACAGACTATACTACCAAAGATATTAAAGTATGGACTTATGTCAATTCATATGAATATGATTTAAATGGTAAAAAAATATTCCAATATAGTTATGATATAGACACAACGGACATTAAAACAGAAAAATTTATATATAAAGATGGTCTTTTATCCAAAAAGTATACTAAAACCACGACCAATCCTAAATTTTATTTGAGCACCGTTTTTTCATACGATAAGGAAAAAAGGTTGAGTAAAACAAAAATACTTTATCAGGATTTCCATATATTGAGTACTATACTGAAATATAAATATGATACAAATGAAGTCAAAGAATATCGTGAAAAACAAGATGGTAAAGTATTGTTGAACAGTAAAGTATATAAAGATGGATTACTTGTTAAATACAAGGATTTTTCTGAAAAACATTATGAAACTTTTAAAGGAACAAGTGGTTCCATAACATTAGGTACAGAAAGTTATGAAGTTACTTATTTTTATGACAACAAAAAATTAGTAGAGGTGCAAGTAAAGCGAAGTGATAATTCGATTGACAAATTCAGACTATACTATATTTTAAAATAAATGATTAGCTTTTTATGCTCATTTCAACTGTTCATTCATCGTTAAACCACATTGTAAAAAGGAAATGTAGTTTTCTGGTTTAGATGAAAATTCATACGCAACTGGTTGGTTGAGTAATTGTTCTTTTGTGTTCAATAAAATATATTGTGGTTGCGAATTAGTTTTAAAATATTTTGCTTGAAAATCGCTCCATTTTTGTCCAACCGTTTGTACTTCTCGTTCTTTTCCAGTTGCCATGGATGTATACCATTCTTCTTTTGGTAATGCTGTTTTATCGTCTACGTATAAAGAAATAATCACAAATTTTTTCATTTCTTCCATCACGTTTTTATTCGTCCAAACAGCATCTTCAATTTTTCTACAATTCACACAACCAAAACCTGTGAAGTCTAATAAAACTGGAAGATTGTTTGCTTTTGCATACGCTAAACCTTCATCGTAATTTTTAAAATGTTTAAACGTTTCTACGTTTTTATCTTTAAAATTATAAGATGTAGGTGGAATTATTCCACTTAAAAATTTAATAGGTTGATAGTTCACTAACGCATATCCTAAATACAACGTAAAAAGCAATGTTACAATGCCAATTCCTTTTACAATATTGGTTGACTTATTTTTAGAGAAAATGCCAAAACAATAAATTGCCATCGCACCAAAAATCAATATCCATAATATCATAAATGGCTCAAATTTTAAGATGTTCCAATTCATCGTCATATCTACTGTTGACAAAAATTTGAATGCTAATGCTAATTCAATAAAACCTAAAATTACTTTTATTGTGCCCATCCAACCACCAGATTTTGGTAACGATTGTAGCCACTGAGGAAATATTGCAAACAGCGTAAATGGCAAAGCCAATGCTAATGAGAATCCAAACATGCCTAATAATGGTTTCAATGGAATATGATTAAATAAGGTTGGTCCACCACCAGTTGCTGCTTGTACTAATAACGTTCCGATGATGGGTCCAGTGCATGAAAATGAAACTAATGCTAACGTAAACGCCATAAAAAATATTCCGATGTTGCCACCTTTACTAGCTAAACTATCAGATTTATTTGCCCAAGAAGATGGCAAGGTGATTTCAAAAACTCCAAAAAAGGAAATGGCAAAAACGACGAACACCACAAAGAATAATAAGTTAAACCAGATATTGGTTGACATGGCATTTAGCGCGTCAGAGCCAAAAACTCCAGTGATAATGATGCCTAACAAAACATAAATTACGATGATGGAAACACCATATATTATTACCTTTTTTAAACCTTGTTTTTGATCTTTTCCGCCTTTGGTAAAAAAGGAAACGGTTAATGGAATCATTGGAAAAACGCATGGTGTAAGTAATGCAATTAAACCACCTAAAAAACCAGCAATAAAAATCCACCAATACGATTTGTCGGTGCTTTCTGCTTTTACTGAACACGAATTATTTGCGTATGTGAAATCAAATTTGGAGCTTCCTGTTGGTGCATTTACACTCGTGTCAACACCAATAGAATTAATGGAAGAAGTTGTATCAATTAATTTTTTTTTTATCGAATCGCTTGTTTTTGTTGGTGTTTCAGACTTTGTTCCATCAAATTTTATTTCAAAATTTTCTGGACCAAATAAGATGCATGCTTCTTTGCAAACTTGTCCATCAAAAGAACCTTTTAAAATTGCTTTTGGATTTTTAATTTTTACTTTTTGAATAAAAGTAACGTTGTCTGCAAATGAAGAAACGTTGACTTCAAATAATTTATCAAATTCTTTATGAAGTTTTCCTACTTCTTTTACTTTACCAATAAGCTCAATATCTTTATTTGTTTCAAATTTAAAAACGGTAGGCAATGGGCCACCTTCATCCGTAAATTGAGAATAGACATGCCAACCTTTATCTAGTATGCAGTTAAATTTTACATCATATTCATTCTCAGAAATTTTTTCTACTTCACTTTTCCATATTAGGTGTTGCTCAAATTGTGCTTTCGATTGGAAAGCATTTAAAATAAGAGATAACGCAAGAAAGATTTTAAAAGATAACTTCATAAAAATAGATTATGCTGTAACTAAATTCAGCAATGATTCAAATAATTTTTTGCCATCTTCATTTCCTAAAACGCTTTCGGCACAACGTTCTGGATGAGGCATCATACCAAATACATTTCTGGTTGCATTGCAAATTCCAGCAATATTTTCTATGGAACCATTTGGATTAGATTCTTTATTTATATTGCCATCAGCATCGCAATATCTAAACAAAATTTGGTCATTTTGTTTCAATTGGTTTAATGTGTTTTCGTCTGCATAATATCTGCCTTCGCCATGTGCTATTGGAATGTTTAGTGGTTCGCTTAAATCTAAATTACGAGTAATTGCAGCATTTTTGGTTTGTGGTATTAGATATTGATTTTGACAAATAAATTTTTGATGGTCATTCATCAACAAAGCACCAGGCAACAAATGGCTTTCACACAAGACTTGAAATCCATTGCAAATGCCAAATACATAACCACCATTATTTGCGTGCTCAATTACTTTTTCCATAATTGGTGAAAAGCGTGCAATGGCACCACAACGCAAATAATCACCGTACGAAAATCCACCTGGAATCATAATGCAATCTTCAGTTGTTAAGTCTTGCAAAGAAGTGTCTTTATGCCACAAAATGCGTGTTTCGCATTGCATCACATTTTGGCAAACATGTATAATGTCTGCATCGCAATTAGAACCTGGAAAAATAACTACACCGAATTTCATGAAATAGTATTAAGTATTAAGTAATAAGTAGTAAGTTTTCTCATCATAAAAATAAATACGAAATTATTTTAAAAACCTTACAATATTGGTAACAATTGTTACAGTTATAAAGATAGCATTCAAAATTTCACCAAGACGTTTTTTACGAATTCTTAACATGAATAAGGCAAGAAAAACGCTTACAGGTATAAATAGTTGCGATAAAATAGATTCATCAGAATTGCGCGCAAAAACAACGGTTGCTATCGACGCGATGAAGAATAAAATCAACATATTAATATTTTTTCTTCTTTTGAAACTGGTTGAAAATAAAATACCACGTAAACTGATAAAAGAAAAACATAAATAAATAGCAACTAAAATTAGAAGAATAGCATTGAAAATATCTTTCTGAAATTGAAATAAGTAAAATATTTTTAATGATAAACCATCTAATCTTAGCGAAATTTCAAAAATATAACTTATGCCAATTGCCATGTAGAACACAAACAAAATACCAAATAATAGCATAATGTATTCGCTGATTCTAAAGGATTTTAAAGCATACAACATTAGAAAAAGAAATGGAATTAAAATAATGAAATGAATGTTAATCAACACTAAAATTCCGCCTATGAATCCTAAATTAAAACTTTCTAATTTTGCTGTTTCTCTACTATTAATATTGAGTGCTACCTGAAAGAGCAATAACAATAAAAACCCAATTATTGTATAAATATCAAACTGATTAAATTGTGGTATAGTTGCTGTAACAGTTGCAAAAATTATTGCAGGAATCAATGAATTGCTTTCATGGAAATCTGCTTGATTAAATAAATAATTAAACCAAATTGCTTGTATTAATAAACAAAGTTGAGCAATACACACATTTAATACTACATTATTGGAAAGAAATAAATCGAGACTTGTCCACCAATTTTGCACTGGTACAATAGATATAGTTTGAAAATGTAAAAAATACGGAAATTTTAAGCCAATGAATACTGCTATAAATAATAGGAAAGTGATAGGTTGTTGTACTTTAAAATAGGATAACACAGCTGTGATTTATGTGTACAATTTACGATGTACAATTTGAATTTTCAAGTTGATGCGTATAAGTTTTAAATAAATCGAAATGTTTAATACTGAAACAATACGAACTGTAGATTTCGTTTTTGTTCACTCGGAAAAATAATGGTATTGCCATCTAATTGTTTTGCTTTCATTGGAACCAGCACTAAATCCAGTTTTTCGGTGTTAAAAACACTTTGACGTTTTAATAAACCATTTGGATTTACATTGTATTCAGCAAAATTTCCTGAGTTATAGAAATCTTCGTTGAATAAAAATTTCAATACATTATTTGCTTCAAAAAATGCAAACGATGAGTAGTATCCTTCGTCATTTTCAGATACCTGTGATTTTGGCATGTTTGCTTGCCAATCTACCGTTCCATCAATATTTACAGAAAAAACGCTGATGTCATAATAATGATTTTGGTCAATATAGCGAACAGAAGAACTATACGGTGCAGGATTATAATAAAAGCTGTTATTGTTTATATTGGTACGTTCTACTTTTGTAAATTTATATTCGCCTTCTGTCACCAAAACAAAACCACCATCACTTCTAGGAATTATTCGTTTTGGTTTAATGAGTGCTGCTTTATCTTGCCAAGCTTTAAAATCATAATTCTGAGATTTCATTAACACATCTTCATTAAATGTAATCTTAGAATTTTGTAATTCATTATTATTTCTAAAATCGACTATTTTACTTACAATACCAATGTCGTTTTTGGTCAAAGTGCTTTGGTAACAGGCACTAATGTAAACAATATCGCGTTTAGTGCTTACTTCGCTAATGACGTTTTTATATTGATAATTTGGATTGGAAAGTTCTAATTCACCAATTGTTTTTGTGTTTATATTGTAAGTGAAAATGACAAATTTATCAAAGTCGTAATCGCTATTGTTTAGATTACTTTTACGTCCAACAACACCTACAACATTTCCTACATTATTTACTTTCATAGATTTAAGTGAAAAGTCATTTGGATTGATATCTGTAATCGTGAAAATGTTTTTAGCAAGAGCGAACAGTCGTTGGTTATATAATTGGAATTTAATGAAATAAGAATTTTTTGCCTGAATAATATTAAACACCATAAAAGTAGATTTGTCTGGTGACGTTTTTACATAAAATGATTTTCCGTTTCCTACATTCATCATTGGAATCGAATCTAATATGTAAACTTCATTCGGAATGTTTAATTTTTCATCTAATTCTTTAACTTTTAAATATTGATACGAGTCGCTGTTTGTAGTATAAAAGACCAGCACTTTATTGTCTAATAAAACAAAACTTTCTAATGAAATTCCTTTTCCATTAAATGGCAATTCACGACGGTTTACAACACGCAATTTATCGTCATAAGTCACTAATTCACTTTCATTATTGCCAAAATAATGCACTACAACTCCAAGATTATTTTTTCCTATAATATCATAATCGCTGAAACGACTTGGCACTTTTTCTGAAATTGATTTGGTAATGGTTTGTGAAAATGAGTAGCAAGTAAAAAGTAGAAAGTAGGCAATTAGGAATTGTATAATTGTATAATTTGAGAATTGAAGAATTTCTTTAATTTTTTTTAAAATGATATGTTGTTTGTTTGTTTGCATTCTATAATTATCCAATTCTAAAACTCAATCTTTATTTCTTCTGTCTAGGATCTAATGCATCTGTTAAACCTTCACCAATTAAATTAAAAACAGTGACCGTTAAAAATATGGCTAATCCAGGAAAAATGGCTACCCAAAGTTGCGATTTGCCTCCACGCGATAAAGCCAATAACTTGCCCCAAGTTAGCACTTCTGCAGGAATTCCTAAGCCAATAAATGACAAGAATGATTCTACCAAAATAGCAGATGCAATACCAAACGCAACTGCAATTAATACTGGTGATAATGCATTTGGAATAGCATGTTTAAATAAAATACGCCATCTTGAATAACCTAAAGCTTCTGCAGCTTCTATAAATTCTAAATTTCTCACTTTTAATAATTCTGCTCTAATGAAACTCGAAATACCTGTCCATGATGTGAAGCCAATTACAGCCATCACTAAAAAAATGCCAGGTTTTGCAATGGCTACAATGGCTAATATTAAGAATAAACGTGGAATAGATAAAAATATTTCAGTTAATCGTTGAACGATAATATCTAATGGAATTGCAACTTTAATTTTTAAGAAAGGAATGATTTTTAAGATAAATCCGAGTAAATAAGATCCACCTAAAACAGCACTAAAAATTAGAATTGATAACGAAAATTGCAAAAATCCTTTGAGTAATGATACTGAAAATGCTTCTGACATTGTGAAACTTCGTGCGCTAAATCCGTAGAAGTAGGCAAAAAACAATCCGATTAATAGCATTATGACACTTGCTCTAGAAATTTTTATTCTATTGTCTCCAAAAAAACCAGCTAAAGCGCCTAATAAAATTCCGATGATAGTAGCAATTGACATGGAAACCAAGCCAACGGTTAATGCAATTCTCGTTCCATGAATTAAAGAAGCTAAAATATCTCTGCCTATATTTTCGGTGCCGAGCCAATGTCTCCATCTTGTTGATGCTACATCTTGTTTGCCAAAAGGTGAAACAAATCCAGAATTAAAAGGATCTAAAGTAGTTGGTGAATATGGAATGGGTGCCCTAACAACCGCATCAAATTTGGCGTTCAACCAATCAATATTTCTTAAATCTGGTGGCCATTTGGCAAAACCCATCATTACACCATAATCTCTGAAAACAGGAAAATAAGTGTTGCCTTTATATGAACAATATAGTGGTTTTTCATTTGCTAATACATCAGCAAATAAAGCAATGAACGCTAAAAAACAAACGATATAAAATGAAAACAATGCGCGTTTGTTTTTCTTAAACTGTCGTTTTACATACGACCAATATGCTTGTTCTTTTTCGTTATTTTCAATTGGTGTACTCATGCTTATTTTTTGCTAAACGAAATTCTTGGATCTACTAATGCATATAATATATCAGCAACTAAATTGCCTACCAACGTTAAAATTGCAGAAAACATAACAACAGTATAAACGATAGGATAGTTTCTGGAAAAAATAGCTTCTACTACAGTTTTTCCCATTCCTGGAATGGAGAAAATAATTTCTAAAGTAACTGCGCCACTTATAGCTAAAGGAAAGATGCTCGCGAATAAAGTAATAATTGGCAATAATGAATTTTTAATAGCATGTTTCCATAATACTGTTTTTTCATCTAATCCTTTTGCACGAGCTGTTCTGATATAATCTTGTGAAAGCGTGTTTATCATGGCGCCACGCATTTGGCGCGAAATAAATGCTAAACTTGGATAGATAAAACAAACTAATGGCAAAAACAAATAATACATTCTAACACCAGCTACTTGAAAAATGTTCATGGAGTCATCTATTGCATCGGTTCCAACACCGTACGCAGGAAACCATCCTAAAAAATCACCACCACCTAAAAACATAATTAACAAGGTTGCTACCCAAAAACTTGGTAATGAATAGAGCAAAAATAAAATAGTTGTAGTTGTTTTATCAAACCTAGAACCTTTGTGCGCGCCAGAATAAACACCTAACGGTATAGAAATTAAATAGGTGATAAACATTGAAATTAAACTCAACATTAAAGTCCAACGCAAGGCATCCCAAATTACTGTTTTTACAGGTCTTTGATCTTGATAAGAAATTCCGAAATCACCTTTAAAAAATTTTGTAATCCATTGATGATATTGGTTTTGAGAACCATACCAATGAATAGAAGGAATCGAATTTTTCCAAATAGTCGCTTTCGTTTTCATCGCTGTATATGCAGCAACTGTATTTTGAAAAGGTGCATTTATAGATTGTAAAGATGCAATTTGAATATTTTTTTGAATATTTTTCTTTGCAGAAGTTAGCGTCGCATCATCATGGTTGATGTATAATTTATAGAGATTATCTTTCACAGCAATTAAAGCATCTGCGTTAGAAGAATCTTTATCAATGTGCGAAACCGCAATTTCCAGTTGTTTTACTGATTGATAATACGAATTAATTTCATTCCAGTTTCCGTATTTGTTAATGAAAACTTCTAAATTTTCACGATGTAATTTTTTTGGAATTTCATGTAAATTTTTTGGCGTTGCCTTGTTTGAAAGTGAAAAGTAAAAAACTGGCAAATCCAACCCTAAGTTCTTTCGCTTGTCAATATATGCTTGCTCTGATGCTAATACATTTTTTCCGCCATTTTCACTTGCGCTACTTAGCATTTGCTCAACAGGGTCGCCTGGCACACTCACGCTTAATAAAAACGTGAGCAATGATATTACCAATAAGGTTGGTATAAAAATTAAGATTCGTTTTAAGATGTATTTAAACATATTCCTCAAAAATACACAAATAAAAAGAATTACAAATAAAAAAAATCCTGCCAATTCTGACAGGATTTTTTTAAATGTGTTAAGTGTTTTTATTTAGTTTTAGCAGTAGCAGTTTTGTCGTCTTCTACTTTGTAGCCATCTTTTACTTTAAAACCAGCAGCCCAAAATCCTGGATAAACTGGACCTTCGTGAAGGTTTTCGAAACGTTTGTGAATACAGTTTCTAAAGTTTTGAGTATATAAGAAGATATTTGGTACTTCATCATACAACATCTTTTGTAATTGTTTATTTAATAGGCCTCGTTTGGTTTCATCCATTTCTGTACGAATTTGGTCAATTAATGCATCACTCACAGAGTTTCCCCAACCAGCATAGTTAGAGCCACCATTTCTAGAGTTGGAATGGAAAATTTGTTTTTGATCATCAGGTGTTGGATCTTGAATCCATGAACCATAAAACATCTGAGAGTTTCCTTTTTTTAATTCATCTTGATATAATGACCAATCCATAGAACCAATCGTTAATTCAATGCCAACTTGTTTAAACATTTGCTGACATAACAAACCAATCGTTTCTCTTGTAGGATTTCCTTGATTAAAAGAGTATTTAATTTTGAAATCTGTTTTTTTGCCATCAATTACTTTATCTAAAATTCCATCGCCATCACTATCTTTCCATCCAGCTTCAGCTAATAATGCTTTTGATTTTTCTACGCTAAAATCATATGGTTTTAAGTCTGCATTATAATCATTTTTCTTAGCTGGTAAAATTGGTCCAACCACACGTTCTGCTTTTCCATATTGAACTTTTTCTATAATTTGGTCCACATTTACTAAATGTGCCAATGCTTGACGCACTTTTATATCGCTTAATATCTTATCTCTAGTGTTTAAACCCAAATAAGCATACACCAACATATTTGGTTCAGATTTAATAAAATTTGCTTTAAATTTAGGAGAATTGTCTAATTCAATAAAATCTTTTGCTGGTGTAACATAGATTTCATCTAATTTTTCATCTTGCAATGCAGTAATTGCGGTGTTAAAATCATTAATGGTTTCAAATTGCAAACGTTTTGGGTTTGCTTCAAAAAACTGATTAGTTGTTTTGTATTTCTCGCCCCACCAATTGTCTTTTTTTACTAAAATAATACGTTGGCCAGTTTCCCATTTTTCTAATTTATAAGGTCCAGACCCATTCACATAATTTGGATCTCTGTTCGCTTTTTCACCATTATAAAAATCAGCAAATGCAGTAATTTTTGGGTCGCTGTTGGCAGCGCTTTTTGAGTCTAATAATTGCGCTATCGTATATTTTCTAAGTACTTTTTCAGGGTCAAATTTATATTCTGGCATCACACGAACTGTATTTCCAGTAGCATCTAAATATTTAATGTATTGTTCTTTTAATACCACCGTAAATTTCTTTGGATTAGCTGGATCAATCTTCACATCTGTAATAATTTCCAAATCTTGTTTTTCATGTTCGTTCGTTACTTTTGGACAAACACCAGATTTTAACGAGAAGATATAATCATCTGCTGTAACAGGTGAGCCATTTTCCCAAGAAGCTTCAGGTTTAATTTCATACGTAATTTCCATTCCTTTTGCAAGCATAGTAACAATTGGCATTTCTTTAGCTAAAACTGGAACTGGATTCATAGAAGCACAATCGTATCCAATCATTCCTTGATAGATATTGTCGTATTGTTTTCTCGCTTCTGCGTCTGAAGTTGCGTGTGGATTTAAACCTTTAGAATCGGATAATGAATGCAATACTACTACATCTTTATAAACTTTGTTCGATCCTTTGTTGCCTTTGCAACCATTGAACAATAGCATTGAGATAAATGCTACGAAAATTATTTTACTTGTTTTAAACATAAATGATGATTTAGGGTTACAAAGGTAATACATTTAAGTATTAAATTATTATTATGAAGAAAATCATTATTACGGGTGGAACAGGATTGGTCGGTAAAAGATTAACGACTTTTTTACAAGAAAAAGGATACGAAGTAAATATTCTTTGCAGAAATCCAAAACAGCCAAATGAATATAAATGGAATATCGGAGTTAATTTTATTGATGAGAAAGTGTTTGAAAATGCAATAGCAATTATACATTTGGCT